>JAROBA010000023.1 GCA_029432815.1 Pontiellaceae bacterium B1224
CGACGGAGCGTCGCCCTCCAAACTTTAACCCATCAGAAGATACTCATGCCCGTCGTTTCGCCCCACCAGGCGGAAAACTTGCGCCACCAATTGCCGTCTTTATAGGTTTCGTAATCCACCGTAAAGATCCGGTTGGGCTCATTGTTCCACCACCGATCGAAGGCTTCGCGGGCACGCACAAGGTTTGGATCGTCCAGCGGTGCGGTCAGCGCCAGATTCGCCTCGCAGTTAAAATTATTCATATTGCGCCGCGTATAATTACACGATCCCAGCAGAAGCGTTCCCGTTCCATCGGACCGTTCAACATACAGCATTTTCACGTGGCTCTGTTCGCCATGCGTATCCGTCCAACGTAACGGAATCCCGGCTTTCACCAACTTGGCGGCCGACTGCCGATTCGGCACCCCGTTCTTCGTCCGGCCGAATGAATCCTTGCTCGGGTCCAGAATCACCCGCACATCCACGCCCCGTTTTTTGGCTTTTCCGAACGCCTTAATCACATCCTTTTCCGACATATAAAACATGCATAAATCCACCCGATCCCCGGGCTCGGCCTGATCTAAAAGTTCCAAGACCTTCTCTCGAATCTTAATTTCCGAAAGCAACTCCACGCGGTTTCCAACCATTGGAACGCCCTCCGAAACTTCCAAGGGTTGGAAGGCGTCAGAGCCGGAAAATTGCAGCACGGCCGATTCCATTTCGCACGTCATCGCCATTCCCGCTCCATTCACACGCAAGGCCACATTCCAATGCGCCGAGCTGGCGCTGTGCGGATTGGCGCTGGTGAGCAGTAGCGATTTATCCGTGACGACCACCTTCCGATGGTTCGCCTTAAAATTGAGCAACTTCATGATGCTGCGCATCGAAACGCGCCCCTCGCCCATCGGATTTTTCACCATACTCCCCGGCCCAACGCCAAAGGGCTTGGCCAACAGTCTCCAGGGTTTGGAATAAATCGGGTTGCTGTCCGGCATTTTATTGAGATCGGTATAGACCACCTGAATCCCCACATTCGTCATGGCCGAAAACTGCGGCGACTCCAACGAGCCATACATCGTGTTCACCGAATCGGTAATGAAGATGATTTCAACCTCCGGATTCGTTTTGCGTTTTTCCAGCAGCTTATCCGTCAACTCCTGCGTCAGCGGCCGCATGCACGGCCCCGGCTCATAGCCGAAATCGTTCATCAGAAAAAGATCCAGCAAAATAAACTGCTCCGCCTGATCGATCATTTCATAGACCGAATCAAAAATTTCCTGATCCACATGGCGGACCCCGTTGGTATCCACCCACGTTTCATCCACCAGAAACTCAACATCCTCCGCGCGCGTTTCCCCCGAATACGCCAGCCCCAGCTTTTCCGGGCTCGAAACGCAACCGCCAAGTAAAATGCTAATCAATAAAACAGGGATGATTTTCCAAATGGGCATGCAATTCTCCAAAGACTGGAAACCCTAGTTATTTTCCAAGGCTTGGAAAATAAAAAAAGGCCCCCCTCGCTGGGGGGCGAGAGGGGCCGGGGTGGGGGTGTTAACTAACCAGGGGAAGTTAGATTTTTCCTACGAGGTCGAGACCCGGAGTGAGGGTGTCGGCTCCCGGTGTCCAGTTTGCAGGGCAAACCTGATCACCGTTTTCGTGTACAAATTTTGCGGCTCCGAGCTTGCGGAAGGTTTCCGCTGCACTGCGGCCGATACCGAGGTCGTGAATTTCAGCGGTCTTCAGAACGCCGTTGGGGTCGATGATAAACGTACCGCGCAGGGCCAGTCCTTCGTCGTCGATATAAACATCGAACAGCTGGCTGACTTCGCCAGTCGGATCGGCACCCATCAGATAGTTCACTTTTCCAATGGCTTCGGAAGAGTCGTGCCATGCTTTGTGAACAAAAGCGGTGTCGGTGGAAACGGAGATGACTTCGGCGCCGGCTTCCTGGAATTTAGGGTAGAGAGCGGCCATGTCTTCGAGCTCTGTCGGGCAGACAAAGGTGAAGTCGGCCGGGTAGAACATAAGCACAACCCATTTTCCTTTCAGATCGGAAAGGCTGATGTCTTTAATTTCATCATTCTGGAACGCCGCCATTTTAAATTCGGGCACTTCCTGTCCAACTTTTACTACTTCAAAATCGAATAGTTCTTCCATTATTTCTCTCCTGGTTTCAGTTATTGTTTCCCAAACAACGGGCCAAACAGTACCATTACCGTTCCGTTTGTAAACAGGAATGTTCATACTTTTTTAATGGTTTTACAAAACCCCTGTTTTTACTGGGTTATACGACCTGACAAGCGGGACAAAAAGTGGTTCCGCGTTGAGCCACCACGGTTTTTTTCAGTGTTTTTTTGCAGCGTTCACACGATTTCCCAGAGCGGCCATATGCTTTGACCTCATCCCGATGCCCGCCGGACTCCCCATCCACCTGTCGATAGTTGGTTTTTCCATCCCCTAATGAGGTGCCTCCATTTTTGATTCCGACCTTCAAAACATGTTTAATGGCTTTAAAAAGGGCCGCCAGTTCGGCATCTGAAAGCGAATCCGATAAACGTTCAGGATGAACCATCGCTTCCCACAGGGCTTCATCGGCATAGATATTTCCAAGCCCGGCCACAATCGACTGATCAAGAATCAGCGGTTTAATCATCCGATGCCGCTTTTTCATGGCGTCACTGAAATAGGCCAGCGAAAATCTGCGGGTCAAGGCGTCCGGTCCCAGTTTGAATAGAATGGTCTGCGGATCATCCACCAGCTTCCAGCGTCCAAATTTGCGGGTATCGCGATAATAGAGCGTCTGGCCCTCCGAAAGTTTCATCACAATACGGTCGTGACTCCCCTTCACCATCGAAAAGGAACCGGCCATGCGCAGGTGAATCATCAACGTTTGTCCGGAACTGAGGGAAAAAAGCATCCATTTCCCAACCCTGGAAATTTTCTCAATGGTCGTACCTTTTAGCGCTTTTGAAAATTGCGCCACGGAATACGGCTCAATGGTCGGGGCCCAGTTCACCTTCACGGAGAGGATCTGCTTTCCCTCCACTCCCCTGCCCCGCAGCTGCGATGCAATCGTTTCAACCTCTGGAAGTTCGGGCATATTTTTATTCCTAAAATGCTGTAGAACAGATTTGTTCAATTATCGGCATCGACATGAAGCATATGAGCATCAGGACATACATTGCCAACACGATGATCATTTCAGGTAAGGTAGCTGGCTCTTCCCAAGCATGATCCCAAACTTCTCGTAATAGTCCGGCAAGATGCTCCTCGTTTTCCACATCGAACAAGTTCAGGGAAAATTCCATGCGCTTGACTGTTTGTAGACGATAGCGCCCTAACCTGTAGTCCACCACACCTTCTTTTCTTAAACGAACTACCATGTCCGCCATATTATCCGCTTTCTTGGCGCCTCCAAACATACAACCGAGGAGTGCCATGAAAAAAAGACTATAGAGTGCATGTTTATCCACATCTAATGAGCGAATGAATATTCCAAAAACAAAAAGTCCGGCGAGAATCAGATATGCGAGTTCTATCTTGGGATGCCGCAAAAACACAAGATGATCAACCACTGCATACCCATCAAAAGGCTTGATGGGCAGCAGGTTCAGCGCAGACACAAAAATAACAGCATTCGCAAAATGCAGGAGAGCCGCATTATCCAAAGCTGAATTTATTACGAATAGAGCGGCCGAAAAAGCCAGACCGGCAATTGAACCTGACAGCGCAACGAGCGCTTTACGACCGGCAGCCAGCCCCTCGGCCCCGATTGCCAGCGGGCCGAAAATTCCAATCGTATACGACGCGGTTTCACTGCGCGTCACGATCATTCCTAAGTAATGCCCGAATGCATGAACAAACAGAGCTGCTATAACCCATCCAACCACAACCTGATTATATCCAAGAAGATTCATGCAGAGAACCAACAGCACAGTCAGAAAATTGGCTCCAACCTTACTCATTTGAGACGGCGATAAAAAACCTGCATGCACCTTATCTATTACGCTGTCAGCCGAATAGAATCTGCCGGAAATCCGCAGGCTCAATCCCATATCTTTTTCACCAACAGCCATTTCCAAATCATCCAAACGGTTGAATCACCTGAAGGCGGGGGAACGCTGCGGCAACCTGGCTTTCATTTTCTTCGAGGAACAGCAGTTTGATGTTCGGGCCGGCATCGATGGTGAGATACACCTCAAGCCCTTCGGCCCGGACGCGTTGAACCTGATGAATCATTTCAATGGATTCGGGCTGAAGATATAGGAGCGGCGGCCAGGCGGACATCATCGTGGCATGCATGGCCAGGGCATTATTTTCGGCGGCTTTTCCAAGGGTTGGAAAATCCTGCGTATGAATGGCGGTCCGGATCGTTTCGATATCGCGATTCGCCTGCGCCGGCCAGCTCTTATAGAGCTCCGAGGTTTGGACGGTGCGGTTCATGCCATCGCGTGAACCGACCGGTTTCCGAGCATTGGAAAGTTCGAGAATACCAATCCGGAATTCGTTCCAGGGTTTGGAAAACGGTTCAGCAAAGGAATCGGATCCATCGTCGCAGTTCCCGGCATGCCACTGAACGAAACCTTCGAAAATGGACCGGGAAGCGCTGCCACTGCCGAGCCGGGCCAGCATGGAGAGCATTCGCCCGCCCAGCTCCCACCCCGCCAGATCATTCAGCGCCAGCACCAGCGCGGCAAATCCAGACGCGGACGATGCCAAACCTGCGGCCGTGGGAATATTGTTTTCGGTCCGTACCTCAAAGTGAGTTCCAACCATTGGAAACAATTTAAGGAATTCCAAGGTTCGGATAGCAAAGCCGTCGTTCAGGTCCACCGGGGTTCCATTCAAGCTCACAGAATCCGCATCGGCCAGCCGTATTTTAGTTTTGGTACCCAGATTGCCGAGGGAAATGGAAAGACTCGAGTTGATGGGAAGATTCAGTTCCGGGTCGCGTTTCCCCCAGTATTTGGAGAGTGCAATATTGGATGGAGCAAAGGCGGAACCCGAATCTTTCAGGGATAATCCGGCACCTTCGAGTACGTTTTTCACAAATTGGGTTTGAATGTCGATCATGAATTCCTTGCGATAATTAACTTCTAAAGGAATACATTTCTATCGCGCGGAAAGCAACGCCACTTTCATTGATCCAGCAGCGATGCCCTCGCGATACCGTCATCCATTGTTCGTTGGTGAGCCTGCATTCTCCACAAGGTTGTCGAGCGTTTCGCCGAGCACATAAAGCAAATCACTATGCTTCAGCGAAGTGCGGAGATATTCAACCATACCTTGCGTATTTCCATTGGTTGGCAATTGCTGCCAAACGCGTTCATGCCAACCGGAACGGGACTCGCCCTCCTGAGGCATTGGAATGGGTGACTGAGCGGAAACCACGGCGAGTAATTGCGCAATTTTTTCGCGTACCTCTTCAAAACGGTGGTCGATATGCTCGATTGTTTGCTGAAGCCGCTCCTGCACGTTTGCCACCCCCAGCGCTGCAGTTGCCTGCCGATTTCGCCGGGAGCTGCGCCCCGATCCAGCGGGCTGTATATACGGGTCGCAATAGCCATCAACCGAAGCAATAACTTTTCCCCGCTCGGCGGCAACAAATCCGGACAATGGGCTGCGCAATTTCCCCAGTGTTTCTTCAAGATCCTGCATCCATTGGATTACTCGGATCGGATAGTCCACGGACCGCTCTTTATAGAGGTTGCTCAGTTCTGTCAAACCCTGCAAGTGGCTTAACAGCTTTTCCCTGGTATAGGCCTGCATGATTGATTGTCCTTTTTATTCAGGTGTCAAACGCCGGGTAACCGAACCGTCTTCATGCGTGTCGACGGTCCATTCAAGCCCCTCTTCCCGCAGTGTTACTTTCAAGCGGGTCACATTTTCCGGCCCGGAGCGTTCTTTGACTTCATTCGTCAGCATGGTTGCCTTTAAACGTGGTGCCTGCGCCTCGCTCAACTGGGCAAGCTCAACGGCTTTCTTCTGCACGGCTGCTGTCAGTATTTTTTTTTGTGCTGCCGTGATCGGAGATCGGGTTGCGATCTCAAGAACCGGTTTGTTCAATGATTCTGCAACCATGCTGGAGACCGCCTCTTTAGAAGCGGTTCTGCCAACCCCCGCTTCGGACTGAAATTTTTCCGCTCTCACTGCCAGCTCCCGCTTGAACGCAGTGGAAACGGTGGCCGGAAGTGCTATATTTTTTTGTTTAGCCACTAATTTCAGTTCGTTGTGAAGCCCCGTTACAAACCCGGCTGGATTTGCCAGTTTCGCACGGTTTCCGCCTTCGTATTCCTCGATAACCACCGGAATATCCACGGTCATCTCCGGCACACGGATTCGAGGAACCGTAATCCCGTCCAACAAGGGATTCTCCCGATACTCTTCGGCGATGGCCGCCGTCTCTTCATCAGCCATCTGCCGGGCCCGGGCCAATCCGGCCATAACCGTTCCAAGCAATTCACCAATATCCGCCATAACATCTCCCGTTCATCAGTTAATAAAGTGGAATCCAGACCGGTCCTTCCAACCGGTCTGGGGACCGATTGTGTGGACTAGCTGTTTGCCGCAGGAACTTCCGTGATGCTGTTCTCGAGGATACCCAGCAAACGCTCCGTACCCGCAGGCAGCTCATCCTGCACCGCTCTCACATGCACGGCCATGGAATAGGTGCGCTCGGTTTTCGACCCCGAGGACGACGTTTTTTTATAGGAATAACTCACCTTAAGTTTCGCTGAGAATGGTCCCCATCCCGCCTTGGCAGTCAGCGAAGAGTCCAAGGCATGCGAGCTGGCGGTCTTCGACTCCTGCACCGAATTAATCTTTGCATTGAAGTCGATCGTGGTTTCCTCCACCCGAATAAACGGGATAGGAAGCATGGTGAGGATCGGTACCGTGAGGCTGTAAGGAGTCGGCACAAAGTTACCTGTACCGACACCATCTACTTTTTCTTCGACCGGTTTATCGTAGTTAAACGACACCATGGTTGGTTTTCCATCATCCTCATCAAATCCAACAGATTTGATGAAGTCAACTGAGGTCTGAGCAGACTGCGCTTGTGCGCGGATCACAGCGGTCAAGGGGCCGCCGATCATTGATTCAAAGTCCAAACTGGACAGTTCGTCTCCAATTGCCATTTGATTCTCCTATTTAGGATTATCCACATTTCACGGGAGGTACCCCCTCCCCTAACTGAGACAAGCCTAGAGAGGTCCTTTATGATATCAATAATTTTTAGCGACTTTTAACGAAGTTGAAACTGCAAATAATAATATTATAAAACTATATGCATTTTGACGCAGACATTGATTGCTCTGGAATGATGCACAATGTCGCCGTGTTCAAATGACTCTATCAGGACTTGTTTTGTTCTGAAATTTTTCCCGTGAAATGCCGGAATAGGCAAAGCGAAACAGGTTTCTTAAAGAGAGTATTCGGTAGCTCCGAATACATTTTTCACAAAATGGGTTTGAATGTCGCGCATGAATTCCTTGTGATGGTCGGCTATTAACAGGAATACAGCTCTAATATGAAGAAAAGTAACGTCACATTCATTGCCATCGGCATCATCGTTCTCCACATTTTTATCCTAATCTTTTTGGTCGGAACCAAAGGCGATAAGAAAGAAACTGAAAATCGCCAGTCCGCTCCCGCTCAGCAAACTGCGGAGCTCTTTTCATCATCAGCCGCGTCAGAATTCCCGATACCCGAAGTCAGCATTCCAGCCGCGCCGGAAATTGCTCCGATGCCCGAACCGGTGGCTATGCCGGTGGAGCTGGTGGAAATCAAACCCGCCGCACCGCGCGAAACCATTGCCACCACCAGCAATCTGGCCGGATACCTGCGGGCCGACCGACCGATTAACCGCACGCGACAGGTTTTCCCCGAGCTCAAGAACGATCCCTATCAAAGCGCCATCGTTGTGGATGCCCGGACCGGAAAAATACTCTATGAAAACCGCGCGGCCGTTTATTCCTATCCGGCCAGCATCACCAAACTGATGACCATGCTGATTGTGCTCGAACAGATTGATGCCGGGGTTGTTCACCTGGACGACAAAGTGGCCATCACGCAGGATGTTGCCGGCATTGGCGGTTCCGGCGTCTATCTAGATGTGCGTGAATCGGGAAACTTCACGGTCGAAAACATGCTTGAAGCGCTGATGATTCATTCCGCGAACGATGCCGCAGCCGCGCTTGCCATCCATGTGGCCGGTTCAACGGATGCCTTCGTGGACATGATGAATCAGAAAGCCCGGGAACTCGGCATGAACTCAACGACCTATCATTCACCCCACGGACTTCCGCCGGGCGACGGAAAACAACCGGATATCAGCACGGCCTACGATGTGGCCATCCTCAGCCTGGCCGCTCTGCGCCACCCGCAAACGCTGAATTACACCAGCACGAAACTTACGTATCTCCCCCTTTCGTCAATCCGCAATGAAGAATTCATGCTCGCGAATCGAAATGCACTGGTTGGCAAAAAGCCCTATCAAGGCTGTGACGGGCTGAAAACCGGGTATCACTCTGCCGGCGGCTCGTCGCTTACCGCCACCGCAAAACGCGGCAACAATCGCGTTGTAGCCGTGGTACTGGGATGCCCGAATAAAAATGTGCGCGACACTGAAATCCGCAAACTGCTTGATAAAGGTTTTGACGCCGTAAATTAGGGAATGCTCGCCGGAGCCTGATTTCTAGTCTCTTGCCGATTGACGCATACGCCTTTGCAACTGCTTTCCACGCACCTCGAAGGCAAGGTGATCGAGTAAAGGAGCGCAGAGATTTCCAAGCAGGACCGCATAGACAATCGCTTCGGTGTAAAACGTAAACTCGCGGATCAGCGCATTACTGATTCCGATAATGAGACCGCAGATCATCTGCCCGCTTTTGCTCATGGGTGTGGAGACTGGATCGGCCACAATAAAAACCGCACTGAACAGGATCGCAGCGGAGAGCAGATTGAAGAGCAGCGAGTTTCCAAAAACGGCGGAGGTAATGCTGAACGAAAGCAGGAAAAAGAGCGGTATGCGCCAGCCGATGATGCCCTTCCAGCAAAGTAGACCGCCGAGCAAGAGAATCAAAAGCGGGAAGGTTTCCCCGGGGCTGCCGGGCACGAGCAAAAACAGGCCTTCCCACGTTCCGTCAATTTTACTGAACAGCCATTCCGACCACTCGAGCGGGAAGCCTTCGGAGCGATACAGCTCCTGCGGCGTGGCCGTGGAAATAACGTCCACCGTCGGCGTGCCCCAATTTACAGTCTGCGCCGGATAGACCAGCATCAGAAAAAGCCGCCCGACCATGGCGGCATTGAACCGCAGCGGACTTCCAACCATTGGAAGTTTCACAATCCAGACGGCAATCAGAATAGAAAACAGCATCGGAAGAAACGGCATCGTGGGCGGGACGCTAGCGGCAATCAGCGCCGCAGTAAAACCGGAACCCATACAGACGAGTCGGCGCTTTCGTTTCACGATCAGGGTATAAACGGTTTCAGCCATCATGCCGAGCAGGGCATAACCAATCAGCCGCCACACAAATGTGGAATCGTAGAGCGCACTGTATATTGAACAGGGAACCAGCAACGCGAGCATCGCCCACGCGGCCATGGCCGATGAACGGGACCCGATTCGGATGAAAGGGCTTTGCACGCTCATTTTTCTCCTCGCCAGGAACGCGATGAGGGCGTCGCGTCTACGCTAGCAGTCATACCCGACCGACCAATCGGAAATCGGAAATCATCAATCAAAAATGTCAGAGACATTGTTTCCCCTTTTCCAATGTCTGGACGAGCGGGATGCCGGAGGGGCAGACGGCCGAGCAGACGCCGCAGAGAAAGCATTCGCTCATTTGTCCTTTAAAGGCATTGCCCCCTGTTTTTCCTTTTCTGATTTTTTCCGTGAGCGTGAACGGATGTAAACCGAGCGGACAGGCGGTGTTGCAGACTCCGCAGCGGGTGCAGGGGCGCTCTTCCCGAAAGGCTACATCGCGTTTGAGAATAAAAATGGAAATTGTGGTTTTTTCAATGGTCGATGATTTGGAGATCTCTTTGCCCATCATGATTCCGGAGTCGGAAATCAGATGTATACCGGAATCGTATGGGAGCTTGTAGAGGTCCAGCAGTTCGCTCACAGAAATGCCAACCGGTACGATAATGTTTTTATAGAAACCGGTGGAAGGCATAGCGAGCGTGAGCGGGCGTTCGACCACGGGAATACCATCGACGATGGCGCGGCCGACGGCGCGCAATGACACCACATTCTGAATGAGAAATCCGAATTCGTAAGGTCGGCTGCCGGGCGGAGGGCATTTTCCGGTCAGTCTTTTCAGGATGAGCTTTTCCGCACCGGCCGGATATTTATCGGGAAAGGAGAGGATCTCGAACTCGCTATAGAGTTTATTCACCTCAGCGACAAATTCAGGATTGTGCTGCACAGCTAGTATGACTTTGGTTGCGCCGACGACTTTAGCGCAGGCGGCAGCTCCGGCGGCAACCCAGAGCGAATCGTTCAGCAACACTGATTTATCGATACTGCTGCCCGGCTCACACTCGACTCCATTGATGACGAGTGTATGTGAATGACGATTGGCCCACAGTTTTTCCGAGGCGGGGAAACCGCCGCCCCCCATGCCAATCAGGCCAATTTCGTCGAGGAAGGCAGGAAAGGTTTTCGGATCGATTTCATCGATGCCGGAATAGATTCGTTCGGGCCGGGGAAACGGGGTTTCCAAGGTCCGGAAATCGGCAGGAATCTTCCAGTCAATCTTGATGGTTCGCAGCATAGCTTATTTTTGTTCGGCCCACTTGGGCACGGTTTCCATCTGCAGAGCTATATGGCGCGCCATATAGTTCAGATAGCCGGATGTTTTTATTCCATATCGGGTGGCCCCCGACAAGGCGTCGACCGCCGACTTTTCTGCATGGGGATCGAAGGGAATGTTCTGGAACTGCTCCAGCACGGAAAGGATCTGCTTGCGGTCTTTTGCGTTTTTAATCTTTCCAATGTCTGGAAACGCGGCCTCGCGCAGGATGTAGCCGCTATCGATTTTATCGACCACCACGACACCGGTGATAGTTTTAAACGATTCAATTTCGCGATAAGCCACACCGGTTTTCGGGGCGCCGTTTTCATCAAATCCGAGATAGACACGTTTGATTACGCGGGAATAGGGATCCTCCGATTCGGCAATCGAAAGGCCGGACAGAGCCTGATCAATCGTCTGCTGCAGCTGCGCATCAGTTCCAAAGGAAAGGACCGGCATCAACAGGGCTAATGTGAGGGTGTGCTTTAGCATACAAGTACTCCATAAATAGGAACGACACAGGATAGGGTCTTCGAAGGAAGGCATACAGGATTAATTATTCCAAAGTTTGGAAATAAAAACAACGGACCTAACCGGATCGAAATATTAATGCAACCTGTTGGACAGGAATTTGAAAGAGGGGCTTCTCTCTAATCGGTATTTTTAGAGCGAAAAAGGCCTCTTAAGGAGGTTGACGGGGAAAAACAGGTTGGGTATTGTTCGCGCTCATTTTAACAGAAACACCAGTTTCTAACCTAAAATAAGGAAAGGTGCTAAACATGGCTACTAAAGTTGGTATTAACGGTTTCGGCCGTATCGGACGTATGGTTTTCCGCGCTGCAGCCGCTCGCGAAGACATCGAAATCGTAGGCATCAACGACCTGCTGGACGTTGACTACCTCGCATACATGCTCAAGTACGACTCAGTACACGGTCGTTTCACAGGTACTGTTGAAGTAAAAGACGGTTCCCTCGTTGTAAACGGATCTGAAATCCGCATCACGGCTGAACGTGATCCGGCCAACCTCAAGTGGGACGCCGTAGGCGCTGAAGTTGTGGTTGAATCCACTGGTTTCTTCCTGACCGACGAAACTGCACGTAAGCACATCGAAGCCGGCGCGAAGAAAGTTGTTCTTTCTGCTCCGTCCAAAGATGCTACTCCCATGTTCGTATGCGGTGTTAACACCGATTCCTACGCTGGACAGGACATCGTTTCCAACGCTTCCTGCACCACGAACTGCCTGGCACCGGTTGCCAAGGTTCTGAACGACAAGTTCGGCATTGAAAAAGGTCTGATGACCACCGTTCACGCCGCTACTGCTACACAGAAAACCGTTGACGGTCCTTCCATGAAAGACTGGCGCGGTGGACGTGGAATCCTGGAAAACATCATTCCTTCCTCCACGGGTGCTGCTAAAGCCGTTGGCGTTGTTATTCCCGAACTGAACGGCAAGCTGACCGGCATGGCGTTCCGCGTTCCGACTTCCGACGTGTCTGTTGTTGACCTGACCGTATGCCTCGAAAACGGCGCTTCCTACGAAGACGTTTGCGCTGCCATGAAAGAAGCTTCTGAAGGCGCGATGAAGGGTATCCTCGGCTACACTGAAGAAGCCGTTGTTTCCACTGACTTCCGTGACGAAGAGTGCACTTCTGTATTCGACGCGAAAGCCGGCATCCAACTCGACGACAAGTTCGTTAAAGTTGTTTCCTGGTACGACAACGAGTGGGGTTATTCCTGCAAGGTTCTCGACCTGGTCAAAGTAATCGTTGGCTAACCCCAATCGATTCTTCGATTCAAAAGGCGTCCCGCTCGCGGGGCGCTTTTTTGTTTTCGAATGGTTTTATTTCGTCGGAGGCAGCTCGGGCTGTATTGATTTTAAAATCCAGCGCCAACACCGATGCTGAAGAAGGGTTGCCAGTCGTCGTAGGGCGAGCTGTCGTCCTGCCACACATCAAACAGGATCTGGACATTCACCCAGGTTCGTTCACTGAGGGGTTGGATAAGACCTCCGCCCATAAATACAAATGGAACCCATTCACGTTCTGAGCTGCCGTTGAGGTAGAACGATTCATAGTTATAGGTAGCCGCTTCCACCTGCGCATAGAACTTCGGCGTGACAAGATATCTCCCGAAAACGCTGCCGCCATACGTGCTGGTGGTATAGCTCCTGTTCGCATAGCGGTCATCCTGAATGTAATTGTACTGAAGCTTGATACCGGCCGCAAATTTGGGCGTCACTTTATAACCGATCATGGGTTCGATGCCGATTACCGTATAACTTCCGAAAGACAGGTTGATATACCCGCCGTAAAAGAAGTTGTCTCTGATGTCGGCCTTAGGTTTTGACGTGGTTCGCTTACTCTTTACAGCGGTCGTTTCTTTAGTTGCGGGCTCTGCAACATCTTCAGCGAATGCATGCAACCCGCCAGCCAGTACCAATACAAACAGCGTGCTCATTATTTTTTTCATCGAATCCATTCTCCTTTTCCCGGCTTCCATTAACCCAAAGCAATACCAAGTTCTCGGCGTAATGTTAGACCACATTCTTACGAAAGCTTCCCGAACGTGAACTTTCATTTTTCGAATCCGCAAAAAAAAGGCGCCCCGAAGGACGCCCTTTGCAGTTCCAGGGTTTGGAACTTATTCGCCGGCTTCAGCAGCAGCGTCGTTCAGCGCAGCCTTGCGGCTGAGGCGTACACGACCCTGGTTGTCGATGTCGATACACTTGACCGTCATCGCATCGCCCGGCTTGCAGATTGAATCGACAGAATCGATTCGCTCATTAGCCATTTCGGAGATGTGAACCAGACCTTCTTTGCCCGGCATACATTCAACAAACGCACCGAAGTCCTTAACCGCAATCACCTTACCCTGATAAGTACGGCCGATTTCGATTTCAGCGGTCAGTGCATTCACTTCGCGGATCGCGGATTCCATGGCTTCCGCATCAACGGCGAAGATGTTAACCGTTCCGTCTTCCTGAATGTCGATCTGTGCACCGGTGCTTTCGGTGATCGCACGGATGTGCTTTCCGCCCGGTCCAATCAGGGCACCGATCTTTTCAGGATCGATCTTAACGGTGGTGATGCGCGGTGCCGTTGCAGCCAGCTCCTCACGCGGAGCTGCAATAATCTGCTCCATCTGGTCGAGAATATCGCAACGTCCCTTGCGGGCAATTTCGAAGGCTTCCGCAACCTGATCCCAGTCCATACCGTGTACTTTCAGGTCAACCTGGAAACCGGTAATTCCTTTACGGGTACCGACTACTTTGAAGTCCATGTCGCCGCAGTGATCTTCAACACCGAGGATGTCGATAACCTGTGTGGATTTTCCCTTTCCGTCTGTAAACAGACCGACCGAGATTCCGGCAACCGGAGCTTTCAGCGGAACACCGGCATCCATCAGTGCCAGACAGCCGCCGCAGGCCGAGCCCATGGAAGAGGAACCGTTGGAGCCCATCACTTCTGAAACCACACGTACGGTGTAGGGGAATTCGTCCGGCATAACCGGAGCAATGGAGCGTTCAGCCAGGTTACCATGGCCGATTTCGCGGCGGCTGGTCATTCCGAGGCGACCACACTCACCCACCGAGTAAGGCGGGAAGTTGTAGTGCAGGATAAAGTTCTTTTCGTCAACGCCGCCGGTGACGGCATCAAAGCGCTGAGACTCTTTGGTGGTACCGAGGGTAACCGTACAAAGGGTCTGGGTTTCGCCACGGCCGAATACGGCAGAACCGTGCAGCTGCGGGAGAACGCCGACCTGACAGTCGAGTTCGCGGATTTCGAGCATGCCGCGGCCACCGATACGGGTTTCGTCGTCGAGTACGTTCAAGCGAACGGTTTCGATTTCCAGATCGTGGAACGCGTGGAAGAATTCATCTTCGGTCATTTCTTCGAAAAGCGCTTCCATCTGCGGTTTCAGTTCTGCTTTCAGCGCATTAACAGCGTCCTGACGCTCGAGCTTTCCACCGATTTTCATCAGTTCTTTGAACTTTTCGCCAACGAGCTCGCGGGCTTTGTCCAGCAGGGTGGTGTCTTTCGGCTCCGGAGAATAAACCTTTTCGGGCATTCCGAGTTCAGCGCGAAGCTTCAGCTGTCCGTCGATAATTTTAACGACTTCAGCGTGGGCTGTTTTCATCGCTTCAATAAATTCGGCTTCCGGAACTTCTTTAGCAGAACCTTCAATCATCATGACTTTATCGCGGGCGCCGCAATAGGTCAGATCCAGATCGCTGGCAGCCAGCTGATCGTGGTTCGGGTTGATGATCCATTCGCCGTCGTTGCGGACGATACGAACAGCACCGATCGGTCCGTCAAACGGAAGGTCGGTCAGAGTCAGAGCAGTAGACGCCGCATTCACACTGAGGACGTCGGTGTCGAGCGTGCCGTCGCAGCTGACGAGCATGTTGTTGATCTGAACTTCACGGTGGAAGTTGTCCGGGAACAGGGTCCGGATCGGACGGTCTGTTACACGCATGGTGAGGATTTCCTTCTCGGAAGGACGGGCCTCACGCTTAATGTAGCCCCCTGGGAAACGGCCGGCTGCATAAAACTTTTCACGATATTCCACCTGCAACGGGAAGAAGTCGCATCCTTCGCGCGGTTCGTTGGCTGCAGTTACGGCGGAGAAAACAATGTTTTCGCCGATGCCACAGGTTACGGAACCCGCGGCTTGTTTGGCCAGAAGGCCGGTTTCGAGCGTCATGGTTTTTCCACCGACCTCGAATTCTACTTTGGTTGTACCCTTCATAATAATAATTGCGCCCTTGCTTTTTTATGTTCTGAAGAGCGCACCTTTCCTTGTTTTTTGCCACCCCAATGGCGGCGTTTATAAACGAAGCAAGCCCTTTACTTGTGATAAAGGGCTTACATACGAATTACGGATTTTCGAGCATCCGTTTCAAACGACTATTTACGCAGGCCGAGCTTAGCAATCAGCTCTTTATAACGTGCATCGTCCTTTTTCTGCAGATAAGTCAGCAATTTCCGGCGCTTGTTAACCATCATAATGAGGCCGCGACGTGAACTGTGATCTTTACTGTGACTCTTAAGGTGCTCGGTCAATTCCTTGATACGTGAAGACAGAAGTGCAACCTGAACCTCTACGGAACCGGTATCCTGCTCGCCGCGCTTGAATTCGTTTTTAATTTCAGCTTTTACTGCTTGATCCATCTGTGTGGACTCCTAGTTATTATAGTTCTCTCTCAAAAAGTAAGAGCGGGACTATACGGACCGCCCCACTCCATGTAAAGCACTGTTTCTTCAGCTTTTTACGCTCAATTTCCAATGCCTGGAAACCAATTTTTCAGGGATTAAAAAGCAATCAACTCACACCGTCGATCCGCCCCTCCATCCCCGGTCGAAAAGAATAGGTCTCGCCCACCGCCTTTCCCATCAGCGCACCGCCGACCGGCGATTCCGGGGTGATCACCGTAATTTCCCGGCCATCGACCTCAACCTCCGTGCCTCCTCCGCAATACAACAGAAAGAAAACATCCTTAAATCCATCGGTCTCCGTTTCAATCAGCGCGCCGACATCGATGGCTCGCCCGGCATAGTCCGCTGGCTTGAACGTACGCAGGTCATCCACCTGGCCCGCCAGCTTTTCAAACTGCTTCGCCAGACCGCGCGCCAAATACGACTGCTCCAACCCGCAGGTATCCCACTTCGTCTCCGCCTTCGCCTCGGCATGCGTCGCCCCTTCGGCCGCCGTCTCCTGCCCTTTCAACTGACGCCGCAACTCCTCTTCCAATGCCTGGAAAACCGCTTTCAGAATTTTCTTCTTATCCATTAGCGAATCCTATTCTGCCGGAACCCTCGGCGTCAATCCGCAGGAAGCAAAAGGGTTCTTCTCGTAATGACAGAACTGTAATGCAACAACGCCCAATAATTTATCAGATCCCGGCGTTTGGCATATATCGATACGAAATCGATCAGGACATTAACCAAAATACCAGGAGGCAGAATCATGAAAAAATTAATTGCACTCGCAGTCGTTCTATCCTCAGTTGCATTTGTTCAGGCGCAGGACGCCGAACAGAAAGAAAAAGGCGGTCCGCGCGGCCCTAAAGGCCCGATCACCGAAGAGCAGTTTGTCGCGCAGGGTCAGGCCCGAGCCGAACAAGAAGGCATTGAATTCAACGAAGCCGATGCCCGCGAAAAATTTGCAGAGCTCGATGCTGACGGCGACGGCGAACTCTCCAGAGAAGAAATGCCCAAACGCGGCGAAAGAAAAGGACCCAAACAAGGTGACGAAGCTCCTGCTGAATAATTCCACCTTTTCTAACCCATCCGGGATAGTACATCCCGGATTTTTTTATATCAACCAAACCCAGCCCTGCCGCACCCCATTACGAAACCGCAATCAACATTTGAATATCTTCCAGGGATTGGAACTGCTCGATGTACAGCATGAACATGCTCGGGGTTGAAGACGAACAGAAGATTTCCTGTGCAGCTTTCCGGCCGATACGAAACGGACCGTTTGATTTACAGTCCACCCTCCTTCCTCTCACATTTATCTTTTATACCGGCATATCCGGATGCATTCTAATCGCTGGCAGGACGCATCCGCAACCCAACCGCTGGATATCAGCTATGAGAAAGAATACATCTAAACAGATCACAATCCTCCTCGCACTTGGCACTGCATTTTTGAATGTCGTGTGCTCGCAGGTCTCAGCAGCCCCCGCGTGCATCGTGCATCCCGCGCCCGACGGGATTGAACTTTCCACCGCCTTCAGCGTGAACGTGGAAGGCCAGACCGTTCCGGTCTACAAAACCAAGGTTCCGCCGGGCGACCAGATTCCGCGGCTCAGCGGCTCCCGAAAAGAGTTTGGGTTTACCTCCCTCGCCTCCTTCGATATGGCCTCCCCCGTTGAAATCACCGTCACCAGCCCCGACCCCGTTGAATCGGTGAAAATTCTGCCGACCTCGTTTGCGACCGTTCCGAAAGTGGACGGACATAAAATCACCTTCACCCTCAACGAACCCAGACATCTGACCGTCGAAGTGAACGGCGACTGGAGCGAGTCACTCCACCTCTTTGCCAATCCTTTCGAGAAAAATATTCCGGACCCATCGGATCCAAACGTCATCTATTTCGGCCCCGGAATCCACGAAGTCACCAATCTCACGGTCAGCAACAACACGACGATCTATCTCGCGGGCGGTGCCTACGTGCGCGGCGTTATGCAGCCCGATGAAGAGCCCGGCCCCGTCGGCCTCCGGACCATGCTGCAGCCCACCTTCACACTCAGCGGAACCAACATCAGCTTTCGCGGCCGCGGCATCGTCGATCAGGCCGAAATCGCCCCGCGGTCCAAACGCCGCTACTCGCTCATCGTACACGATTCGGAAAACGTCGAAATCGAGGGCGTCATCTTCCTCGATCCCAGCCGCTGGACCGTTCCGATCAAGCGCTCCTCAAACGTGCACGTGGACAACATTAAAATCATCGGATGGCGCGGCAACTCGGATGGCGTGGATATTTCAAGCAGTCAGAATGTACTCGTCGAAAACTGTTTCCTGCGCACCCTCGACGATCTGGTGGTCGTTAAATCCCGTACCGGGCAGGGCGAATCCAAAAATATTCACGTGCGCAACTGCGTCCTCTGGAACGAGCTGGCCCACGCACTCAGCATCGGCGCCGAGCTGCGCGAAAACGTAAGCCAGGTGCTCTTCGAGGATTGCGACATCATACACGACGTCGGCCGCGAAACCGCGCTGCGCATCTACCACTGCGACTCTGGAACCGTCAGCGACATCACCTTTCAGAACATTCGCGTCGAAGAAGCCCGCCGCCTGATCTCCTGCTGGATCGGTACAACCCGCTGGACCAAAACCCCCGAGCGCGGACACATCAAAAACGTGCTCTTCAAAGATATCACCGCCACCTCCGCCCCCATCGATCCCTCGTTGACCGGGTTTCAGGACGGCACCGACTGGAAGCCCTACGTCATTAAAGATCATGCCAGCATGGAACTCATCGGATACGACGCCGATCACCTCGTGGAAAATGTGGTATTCGACAACGTCGTGCTCGACGGCAAAAAAGTCGAAGCCCACAACGTCACCACCAATGCATTCGTCAAAGCGGTCGAGTTTAAATAGACCGCTCTGCAAAAAGAAAAGGTTATAACGGACGGACGCGGATGTTGCGGAACTCCACTTTCATGACGGTTCGATCATGAATCTGAAAACCGATGATACCCTCGCGCGAACCTTTCGGATCGGGATCCTCGAAGTCCATAATTTTGATGCCGTTGATCCAATATTCCAACCGATTGCCCCGCGCCCGGATGGTCATCCGGTTCCAATCTTCGGAACGATAGACTTCATTGATGATCTTCTGATCCGGAAGAATACGTAGCGACGGACGGGCATACCAATCGCCCAGCGAGCCCCGATTATTCCGCTTGCCCGGCTGATGGAACGCCGCGTCGAACTCATAACCCGAGGGTGCCTCATAGGAAGCCTTTCCTCGCTTGAACGGAAAGGGTTGTGCGCGATAGTAAATTCCCGTATTCCGGCTTTTGTCGCCCGTCAGCAACATCTCGCAGGTAAACTCGAAATCACCGAACGATTGTTTCGTATAAATCCACTCCGGGATTTTGATCTTCTCACCGCCCGTATCGCCAACAATACACCCATCTTCCAAAGACCACCGTTCCGACGCCTCACCCCACGCATCCAGCGTCCCGCCCGCCAGCAGATCAATCGCTCCCTCTCCCGAAACAGCCGGCTCTACCGACTCATTTGCATTCTGCGCAAGCGCCAGACCCGGTATAAGAAGACTGGCACATAAATATAAATTTAATCTGAGTTTCATCGTGTGGCTCCTTTGCTTTTTATCATTTAAGTCCGTGCGAATGATTTTATGGAAAAGCTAATCCATCAATCCGAGGAACGACCACACCACTTGATATATTTATTTCCCGATTAATGCTTTTATGGAATCCAGAGCAAGCTCAAGTAGATTCAATGCTGATTGAGTGGTTTTCTTTGATTCCTTTGAGCCCATGACATCATGTTGAGCAAACATTTTCATCGCTAAATCTGTTTTTATTTTTCGGGCTTCTTCTTCTGGAAATTCATGTAAATAAGGGGCAATTGAAGCCAGCTCTAATTCCATCTTGCGATGAAGACGCTGAACCCGTTCATGCTTATCCGCTTGCTTTGCGGCATAACCCGCAAGGATACCAACTGCAACTGCAACAAAGCCACGAGTGAGGGTTACTGATGCTGTAACGACAAAGCCCTCCTTCATAGAAACAACAAAGAGTGTGATTGCAAACCCTACAAGGACAATTAGAGAGATAAAGGCGACAACACGCCAGAAGAGGGCCGAGGTTTTCTCTGAATTTGCAATCCTCTGATACCCCCCAATCATTCCCGTATCCGTGATAACACCAACAATTTTTTCTGCGTCAATCAGCCGCTCCTGCATTTCATCAAGTACTGTATTCGATGCGTCTTTAAACTTGGTTTCAAGGGCATCTAACCGATAATTAATAGACTCGTAAAGCTCATCATATTCATTCTGCTTTTTGGTAATAATCTCCGTCCACTCTTCCCTCTTGGCATCGAGCAGGTCTTGGGTTGATCGGTGAAATTCGTCTTCTTTTGATGTGAAATTTTCCTGCCGACTTTCTTCAGCGGACTCAAACTGCTGTTCAAATTTTTGAAGCAATGCGGATGTTTCTTCGGAATGCCGCTCAACAACGGACTGTAGGTTAGAGACATTACCCTCAAGGGTAGTCACTTGAGTTAGAGCACCACGTGCTTCGTCTTCTAGATGTCTCAAATGTTGTCCAACAGAACGGCGTAGCCCGATGGCAGCTTCACGAATTGCATCCATATCACTAGATGTAATTGGAACCGGAATTTGACTTAGATGGACAAGAATATTCTCTATTTGGTTATGAGCATTTTGGATATGCCCTTCATTTTTATTACTCTGGAAATTAGATAAATGAGACGATATCTGCGTTAGTGGTGCCTGAAGTTTATTTAGTGGATTAATAGGAACAAGTAGCGGATCTGTAATTCCTAATCGGCGTTGCATTTCAGATAACACAAAAGATATTCGATCAATCCTTTCAATTGCGTCAGGGGTGAGGCCTTCAGAATTGGATTTTATTTCCTCTGTTGGAGTGATAGCGGAACGAAGGTCATCATGGACCTGGTGATTCTCAAACTGATTTATCAATTCCGGCATTTATCTTCCCCTCATTTATTTTTCGTACTTCTACATATGCATTATGAGTTAAAGGTTCCTATGAAATAATTTTTCCAGCATTTGCTGGATGATCCAGAAGAATTTCCACTTAAAACATCCTTTTTGAAACAATGCGGAATTGTATACATATTTTTATCCATGAGCTAGAAATGGTGTGAAAGATTTCCTCCTTAGCCAAAGGCATCCGCCGCCGCGATGGCTTCTGACCGTTTTCCAAGGCTTGGAAGTCGAAGCCTAACGGTTGAGCGCTGAGCTTTTGCTTCCACGGTTAAAAAAAGTGAAGCGGGCGTAGAATGGTCCTCCGGGCCGTTTGCTTTTTGCGTTGGGTGAAACGGCGCGACTTGTAGAGAGTCTGAATACCTGGAAGACAACCACCGTTCTACGGGCGTGCGGCGTGGTAGGCAAGATGCCTGCGGTACGCGCCCTTGTATCGCAGGCGGCTCGCCTGCCCTCTGCGGAGGAAAGCGGTGCGACGGGCGGACGGTTCGTCGAACCTTCCCTACCAAACTCATTATCACGTAAATCTGCGCCATCTGCGGGCCTCATAATAATGTTCCAAGGATTGGAAGCTGGGGGATGATCTTGCCGAACGGGGCTCTGAGGCGTCTCCCTGCTCCGTGCAGGGCGCTGTTGCTGCGGGCGGTGCGGCGGACGGACGGCTGGGACAGCCTTCCCTACCAAAACATAATCTGCGCCATCTGCGGGCCTAAAAATACCTTTCCAATGATTGGAAGTCAGGGATGCTTTAGTCCACGGAGTGATACTATTTCCGTGTTTCCGACTGAACAATCCGCCCATTAACAACATTTTTGTCTATTATAATTCCATTAACACACATTTGATTATCATTTATTCACTTCATCATATTTGTATTTTAGAAGCTTGTCGGGCCCGTCTGGATGGGGTACTAGATTTGACATTGAAAAAAACTAATGCAGGGGGATTTAAAATGAAAACTTGGGTCTGTTCGATTTGTGGTCATGTGCACGAGGGAGAGGAACCACCGGCATTTTGTCCGGTATGCAAAGCAAACGGTTCCAAATATATCAGCTCGACGGTCTAGCGTTTCCATTAGAAAGCTACGCTGGAATGTCGGAGCATTAGTTCCGACAAACCAACCGCTTTAGATCTCTATTCAAATCCAATCATATAGAGCCGCGTCTCATGTCTCTTCCCATGTGGCGAAGGGTTTTAGCAAAACCGGATTAGGCAGAAATATGAAATATGAGGCGGAGGACTGGATATTTCTGCCGACCATTTTTCTGCCTTAAATTCATTAAGGTTTCGGCTCTGCCAGATTAGATCTTAAGAAACTTCAGGAGTAGGTCAGATGAAGAAAATTGTATTTTATGAAAAAACGGGCTGTAAGGGGAACGCCCGTCAAAAAGCCATGCTGGAAGCAAACGGCTACACCCTTGTGGTGAAATCAATTCTGGAAGAGCCTTGGGAGAAAAGTTCGCTGCGCCCGTTTTTTGGCGATCTCCCGGTCTCCGACTGGTTCAACTGGAAGGCACCGGCCGTCAAACAGGGCGAAATTGATCCATGCTCTTTCCTGCCGGAAGACGCGCTCGAGCTGATGCTGCGCGAACCGATTCTAATTCGCCGGCCGCTGATTGAAATCAATGGCCGGAAAGCCTGCGGATTTGATAGTTACGTGCAGACCATGCTCGGTCTCAATACTCAGGCCGAAGGAATGGAAGCCTGTCAGAATTCCAAAGAGCGGTGCGATTAACCACCGGGGAAAAGCGTATGAACACAGAAGAAACCAAAGCTCTCGAAAAGCAGATTGCCAAACTGAAATTTATCGCCGGTCAAAAAGCCAGCGAACTACATGATCTGGTTGAAGATCGATTGTGGGGCGACTTTGAAGATATACCGGCTGTTGCGGAAACAACCTACAAAGCCTGCCGAGCCTGGAAGGACAAAGTGGATGAGTTGAAAGAGAAAACCAGCGCTTAGCCTAGCAGTCTGTCGGAGGGAGCAGAAAGAAGGTCGTCGGACTTTTTTAGAGGGTTAGTACGATTTTCCCAACGTGTTTCTTTTCTAAAAACAGGGTTTGGGCTGCTGCGATTTGTTCCAAGGGAAAGACGTGGTCGACGAGCGGCACAATTTTGCCCTGCTCGATGAGCTTTACCAAATTCCCAAACACGTTTTTTTCAAGAATGGTGCACCCGAAAAAGCTAAGGTCTTTGAGGTATAGGGTTCGCACATCCAATTCGACGAGCGGTCCGCCAATGGCTCCCGAAACAGCATATCGGCCCTTTGGGCGCAGCACCTCCAGCAAATTGGGCCACTGTTTCCCGGCAACAAGATCAATCACGACATCGACACGCTCCTTGCCCAGTTTCTCCAACAGATCGTCGTTTCTGAAAACCACTTCATCTGCGCCGAGATCAGCAATCAGTTTCGCCTTCTTCTGACTGGTCACAGCAATCACATATGCCCCGCGGGCCTTTGCCAACTGGAGAGCGGCGGAACCGACGCCTCCCGATGCGCCGGTAATCAGAACGGTATCGGTCGATTTAACATGGGCGCGCGTCAGCATGTTTTCAGCGGTTGAATAGGAACAGGGAAAGGTGGCGAGTTCAACATCGGTAAGATCGCATTCCACACGATACGCATGCCGACTGGCAACAACGGTATATTCTGCAAAACCGCCATCACATTCGGAGCCGAAATAGCCCGGAGTACTGAGTTCTTTCCCGGCGATTTCTGTGAGGCAGGGTTCAATGAGTACGCGTTCGCCGAGACGGCTGGAATCGACCAGATCTCCAACCGCAACAATATGGCCGCAAACATCTGCACCCTGAATCCGCGGAAAAGTTAATTCACTCCCGGTCCACGTTGCATCAGAAGCATCGTCGTCATTTTTTGAATACCACCCGATTCGCGTATTTATATCGGTGTTGTTCACCCCGGCCGCAGCAACTTTGATCAAAACATCGGTCGAGCCCGGCGAAGGTACAGACAGATTTTCATTGAGTATGAGCTGCTCCGTTCCGCCGTGACCGATCAACTGAACTCCGCGCATGGTTTTATTAATCGACTTCATTATTGAGTTCCTCTTCGCTCTGTTTTGCGCGCGAATTGCCGAGTTCTTCAACAATTTCGCGGACGGCCTTGCCAAGTTTACTTAATTCATCCGTTTTGATGATGAAGGGCGGCATGAGATAAATCAGTTTTCCAAAGGGACGCACCCACACGCCTTTTTCCACAAAGCGCGGTTGGATGGTGGCTAGGTCGACCGGCTTATTGAGTTCGACCACACCGATAGCCCCCAGACAGCGGACCTCTTTCACCCCCGGCAAACTTGCACATGGAGCAAGTTCTGCGGTCAGCTGTTTTTCAATGGCATTCACGCGTTCCTGCCACGGGGATTCCAACAGCAGATCAATGCAGGCATTCGCCACCGCGCAGGCCAGCGGATTGCCCATGAAAGTCGGGCCGTGCATAAAAACGCCGGGCTCGCCCCTGCTGATCGTTTCGCCCACATGATCGGTGGTCAGCGTGGCGGCGAAGCTCATATAGCCGCCGGTGACGGCTTTACCCAGACACAGAATGTCAGGAGAAATTCCGGCGTGTTCGCAGGCAAACAATTTTCCGGACCGACCGAAGCCGGTGGCAATTTCGTCAACAATCAGCAACACATCAAACTGATCGCAGAGCGCACGCAGTGCTTTGAGATATTCCGGCGAATAAAACCACATTCCCCCGGCCCCTTGCACCACCGGCTCAAGAATGACGGCGGCCAGCTCGTCAGCGTGTTGTTCCAGAATCGAGCGCATCGATTCAATATCTGTTTCGTCCCAGACATCGCCGAAACGAATGCGCGGTTGATCGGCAAAAAAGTGAATCGGCAGGCTGCCCTTAAACATTCCGTGCATGCCGGTGACCGGGTCGCAAACCGACATGGCGTGCCAGGTATCGCCATGATAGCCCGACCGGATTGTGGCGAATTTATTTTTTCCGCTCAGCCCTTTGGCCCCCCAATACTGCATCGCCATTTTCATGGCCACTTCAACCGATACCGATCCCGAATCGCAAAAGAATACTTTCTGCAAAGGCTCCGGAGTCAGGATTACCAGTTTCCGGGCGAGAGCGACGGCCGGCTCATGGGTCAGCCCGCCGAACATGACGTGCGCCATTTTCTGGAGCTGGTCTTCGATTGCTTTATTCAGACGCGGGTGATTATAGCCGTGAATAGCGGCCCACCAGGAGGACATACCATCGATCAGTTTCCGTCCGTCCGAGAGATAAAGGGAACACCCTTCCGCGCGCTCCACCGGAATAAAATGCTGATCTCCGCACATGGAGCTGTAGGGATGGCAGATGTGCCGCTGGTCAGTTTCAATGAGTTGTTTTGTGTTCATGCGGGATCGCTCAAATTCGTGCTTCGCAAAAACATATGGGAACAGAACGAGCTGACCCTGACAATTAAAATCCGGAGCACTCACTCCGGATTAATCCGGCTGTTCCCTTGCGTCACCTTCTGCAGTCCGATACGTTTTTGTGCTTAATTTCTGAGGAAAATTAAATTTTTCCTCTTTCCCACTGCGTGTGAAGTCATTTTACACGAGTCTGTTACCCCTGATTTCCAGGCGGTTGAATGATAACAATAAGGAGCATGGTTTGCGTTTATTTGAACGTGCAGGAATAAAGACACTATTAACAATTATAATTACAACAGGAAGCCTGGCGGCTTATGGCGGAATTCCGGTCGGCGAGGTAATCAAGGATACCACCGGAGTCGACATCGGCACATTGGATATCGGGGGCGCCATACGCGTCAACTATATCTACGGCAGCGATTACGGCGATTCCCCCGGCCCTTCCCGCGGCGACCACGGCGGCAATTTCGAGATGGATACATACCGCATTAATCTCGACTGGAAAAAAGACGACTGGGTCAGCAAGTTTGAATACCGCTGGTACAATGGATTAAACTTCATTCACACCGCCTGGCTGGGCTACAACTTCGAAGAAGCAACACAACTTCAGGTTGGCATCAACCGCGTCCCCTTCGGCGTTGGAGACTACGGCGCCTCCCAGAGCTGGTTCTTCGATATGCACTATTACGTGGGACTGTCCGACGATATGGATCTCGGGGTTAAATACAGTCGGACCATGAACAATCTCCGGTTTGACCTCGCCTATTATCTCATGCCCGAGCCGAACGGCAACGGCACCTCCGCTCAGAGTGCCCGCTATTCCTATGATGTGGTGAACGACGGCTCCGTTAACGGTCAGTATAAAGAACGCAATCAGTTCAACGGCCGGATGATTTATTCCATCTTTCCGGATTCCGTTCCAACGGATATCGGATTTTCGCTACAGGCGGGCCAGTTGATTGCAAATGATAATTCAACGGCAGACGACACCTGGGCCTTTGCCGGAGCCATACACAGCTCCTCAACCTACGGGGCCTGGAAATTATTGATGCAGCTCTCGCACTATGACTACGGAGCAGACTTCAATAATCCGGCCGCCTCGGATGATCTGATCACCATGGGGGCTTACGATTATTCCGCGCCGGTCGCAACCGTCGGAACCATCCCGGCCATATCTGTGGGATATGTGTGGGATATTGAACGCTACGACTGGATCGATTCCGTTACGTTCTTCGGAGAAGCCAGCGCCATCCTCAAGAATGGCGAAAGCAATTCCGGCGTATCGCTGAACGACAGCTTCATGAACACCTTCGGTGCGGCAATCGCCTCGGGCGGCTGGTATTCCTACGTTGAATATGCCCACGCCAGCGGAAACTATTTCATTGGACCGGACGGCGACTTCGGTGCCAACACCGATGACCAGTGGCAGGGACGTTTCAATATTAACATCGGCTACTACTTCTAAACCGCACCGAGGGAAATATAATGAATATTATAGAAGTCAGGGGGCTCTACAAAGTCTTCGGAAAAGAACCCGCCCGGGTTTTTCCGTTGCTGGAACAGGGCCTCGACAAAACCTCCGTGCTGAAAAAAACAGGCTGTGCGGTCGGCATTAATAATGCCTCATTTGAAATCAGCAAAGGCGAAATCTTTGTGTTGATGGGATTATCCGGCAGCGGAAAATCAACCGTGATTCGCTGCCTCAATCGGCTGATCAACCCCACCCGCGGCGAGATTCTGATTGATGGGCAGGACATCGCAAAAATGGATAAAAGCGCATTATTGGAAGTGCGGCGTTCCAAGCTTTCGATGGTCTTTCAGCATTTCGGATTGCTGCCGAACCGATCGGTGGTCCGCAATGTGGAATACGGGCTGGAAGTGGCCGGCACCAATGCAGAGCAGCGGCGCGAGCGCGCAATCAATGCACTTGAGCTGGTCGGACTTAAAGGATACGAACAAAGTCTGCCGAATGAACTGAGCGGCGGCATGCAGCAGCGCGTGGGATTGGCCCGCGCGCTGGCGAGTGATCCGGAAGTGTTGCTGATGGACGAAGCCTTTAGCGCATTGGACCCGCTCATCCGCACGCAGATGCAGGACGAACTGCTGGAACTGCAGGCACGGATGCATAAAACCATCGTCTTCATTACCCACGATCTGGATGAAGCCCTGAAACTGGGCGACCGCATCGCGATTATGAAAGACGGTGAAATTGTCCAGACCGGAACCCCGGAGGAGATTCTGACGGCTCCGGCGGATGACTATGTGAAACGCTTTGTCGAAAATGTGGACCGCAGCAAGGTGATTACCGCCGGGTCGGTCATGCGTAAAGCGCGTACGATCCAACTGCCAAAGGATGGTCCTCGCGTGGCTATCCGGGCGATGGAAAAACAGGGAATCTCCTCTATTTTTGCAATCGATTCCGAGCGCCGCCTCCAAGGTTTGATGCGCATCGACGATGCCATCAAACTGGAGCGACGCGGGAAATCCGACCTTTCCAGCGTGCTCGAAACCGACCTCTATGTCGCTTCGCCGGAAACCCCGATCGGCGAACTGCTGGTATCGGCCATGAATGCGCGCTATCCCATCACGATTCAGGATGATGAAGGGCGACTGATGGGCTTATTAGACCGGGCCATCATTATTGCTGAAATGTATGATGAAGATGAGGAGGCGTCGGTTACTCCGCTTGATGAAGTGCTGGCGGAAGCGGACGATGCCGCCCCCGAAACGAAGGAGGAACTGATATGAATATCCCCCCCCTGCCCGTTGGCTCCTGGTTTGAAACTCTCATCAACTGGCTGACGGATCATCTGGAAGTTTTTTTTGACGGAATCGGAACAATGGTCACGGCCATTCTGGATGCAACAGAGTTCATTTTGATGTTCCCGCATCCGTTGGTTCTGATTCTGATATTCACCACACTGGCCTGGTTTGCCGCGAAGCATGGTGTTGCCATTTTCACCCTGCTGGGCATGCTCTTGATTTATAATATGGGCTATTGGCCGGCAACGATGGAAACGTTATCGCTGGTACTCGCATCGGTGCTGATTGCACTGCTGCTGGGTGTTCCGCTTGGAATCTGGAGCGCAAAAAAACCGGTAGTTGAAAAGGTGATGCGGCCCATTCTGGACTTTATGCAGACCTTGCCGGCTTTTGTTTATCTGATTCCGGCGGTGCTCTTCTTCAAACTGGGTCCGGTGCCGGGCGTGATTGCCACGCTGATCTTTTCGCTGCCGCCGGCTGTGCGTCTGACCAGCCTGGGCATTCGGCAGGTTCCGGAAGAGATTCGTGAAGCTGCGATTTCTTTCGGTTCGAATCCGCGGCAGCTGTTATTCAAAGCGGAGCTTCCCGTGGCCCTGCCGACCATTATGGCCGGCGTGAACCAAACCATCATGCTCGCCCTTTCAATGGTCGTGATCTCCGGCATGATCGGTGCCGGCGGACTGGGTAACGAAGTCCTGAAAGGGATCACCCAACTAAAAATTGATGTCGGTTTTGAAGCCGGCATTTCGATCGTGATTCTTGCGATCTTTCTCGACCGGGTAACCCAGCGACTGGGCCGAAAATCTAACAACAATTAATTAAACGAAGGAAACATATAAATGAAAACACATATCATTTCGATACTGACCGCAATCACAACGGTTACAGGACTTACGGGCTGCAACCCGAACAGTGGAAAAACCAATGCAGATAAAACCGCAAATCTCGTTTATGTAAACTGGGCTGAAGGTGTGGCCTACACCCATCTGGCCGAAGCCGTATTACGCGACAAAATGGGGTTTGACGTTGAACTGACCGCCGCCGATGTTGCGCCGGGTTATATTGCCGTTGCCCAGGGAAGCCACGATGCATTCATGGAATGCTGGCCCAGCCTGCACAAAGATTATATCGACCGATACAGCGATAAGCTCGTCAGCCTCGGAACCGTTTATGAAGGAACTGAAACCGGACTGGCCGTTCCTTCATATGTCACCATCGATAAAATCTCCGAGCTCAATGACTATGCCGATCAGT
This sequence comes from Pontiellaceae bacterium B1224, assembly GCA_029432815.1. Taxonomy (GTDB): domain Bacteria; phylum Verrucomicrobiota; class Kiritimatiellia; order Kiritimatiellales; family Pontiellaceae; genus Pontiella. Next base: position 29,427 of record JAROBA010000023.1, read on the forward strand.
TTGGCGGAAAGATTACCGGCGTTGATGCCGGAGCCGGTATGATGAAAAGAACCGAAGACGAACTCATTCCGCAGTACGGTCTGGATAAAATTGAATTGATGGCCTCCAGCGGCCCGGCAATGACGGCGGCGCTGGCGGATGCCATTAAACACAAAAAGTGGATCGTGGTCACGGCATGGAAACCGCATTGGATGTTCGGCCGCTGGGACCTTAAATTCCTGCAACAGGACGACGACAAGATTATGTGGGAAAGCGGCAATATTGAAATCATCGGACGGAGCGATCTTGAAACAGACAAACCCGAACTGGCCGCGTTTCTTAAAGCGTTCCAGCTCACCGATGCTCAACTCTCCGACCTGATGCTTAAGGTCAATGATTCCGACGAAAGTGTCTCCGAAGTCGCCCAACAGTGGATGCTCGACAACGAAGACGTTGTGGCGCAATGGCTGCCTGCTGCAGAATAAATAAGAACCGGGAATGGCGGCCGGTCTCAGCCTGCCGCCTTTTCCCTTTCCAATCATTGGAAGGGCGACCGCGACTCAGTCTTTTGTCGTTACGGTTACGCTTTTTTGAACTAGGGGATTCGGAGAGATGCGGGGCGCTTTACCGCTGGCGGTTTCCAATCCCTGGATAGAAAGGGTTTCGGTCAGCTGATACGGAAAGGGTCGGTCGATCTCCGGCTTTTTAGCATCATGATTGGAGAAGAAATACATCCCGGCATAATCCTTCGGCACATGCGAATCCTCCACGATCAGATTCTCGATCAGGATTTGGCGCGGCATAAAACAGGGATAGCCGAAATCGTGCATGCCGTCATTGCTCACTCCAATCATATGCGGCGTAACCGTTGACCCGCCGGCAGGAATCCATCGGCAGTTCCGGATCACCAGATCGCCCTCCCACGTGCTGCCGTAGTCGCTGCGGAAATTGACGAGGTTCCGGCCGTAGAGCGTGGAATCCTCCACGGTTAGCAGGCCGCGGCCAATGGCATTGAGCCCCATATGACCCAGCTTGCACCGCCGAATGGTATAGGTGCCGGAGACGCCTTGATGCACATCCATGCGGGAGAGCTCGCAGTCTTCCAGCAAAATGTTTTTACAGAAGTTTGATCCAATAACGCCCCAGCGCGATCGATCCAGAATATGATTCATCCGGCAGCCCAGCATCCGCAGGTTCACGACATTGCTCAGATTGTAGTCATACGATCCCATGCTCACAGGCTTTCCGGCGGAACCGATGGTGGAATATTTTTTATGCCCGGTGGCGAAACAGTTTTTCAGGGTGATCTCAGCACATTCCCGCACATTGATAAACCCGGAATACGGATGCCCCACACTCGTCTCGCCCGCCACATAATGCGTCAGGTCTTCGATGGCGGTATTGGAGCGGGAAATGACGATATTCCGGGCCCAGTAGTTATAGCCTTTCTCCTGTTTCATCCGGTTTGCAATCGTCGTAAAAACACCGCCGCGCAGCGTCAGCGTGTGTTCATCAATCGGCCGGGCCACGACCTTGGTGATCGCGGAATAATCCCAATCGATGGGCGATGCAATGGAACCGTCTTTGCGTAAAATGAAGCAGTCGTGCTGGGGACTGCCGCTGTTTTGGTTGAGACCCCGGCGAATATAAACCCGCTTGCTCTTGTTTTCCACCATCACAAAACAATCCTGCTGCGGGTGCACGTTCAGCTGCTTTTGGTCTCGCTTCAACTGCTCGATCTTAATCTTCTCCGGTTTCAGCAGGGAGCGCACTTCGAAGAGTGGTTTTTTATGGTTTTCCACATCGGTGTCATCAATCGTGAAACGGGAGGTGTTCCAGTCGGTATCGGTCGCAATGATGACCGTCTTTGCTGTGCGCCCGAGATGATAGGTGGCGCTCGGGTTTGAACGAACCGGCAGGCCGTGCTCGTTGGCATACGCATGGGCGGCGCAAATCGCCGGAAGATCATCCGCAACGCCATCCCCGACGGCGCCGTGGGCCTCATAGGTGACTACCTCGCGCGCGGCCTCTTTTGAAAAGCTGTCGCACCCCAACAGCAACAGCAGAACAGACAGTATCGTTTTCATTGCTCTCCTAAATCTATTTAACCGACATCAAGCCCAATGCGCATCGAAACGTCTGCAGCGTTATTTGCGAAATCGGGAATTTGAGAAACGGGATTTGAAGGTGCTTTCCTGTGCAGGAGCTTCCGGATCTTCGTACCGCGGAGGCCTTTTCTGCGGTTTGGGTTCGGGGATATCCTCGGCCCGCTCGGCCATCGCCGTTTTCACCGTCAGCGGCTTTGGCTTCTTCGGCTGAACACCGACTGGGAACCCGCGTTCGCGCGGCTTCAGTTCCTGCTCTTCTGCACTGGGTTTCGGCATTTGTTTAAACTGATAGAGATAAAAATCTTCCACCCGGTTGCGCGCCCATTCGGCCTTTTTCAGAAAGGTCAGGCAACTGGGAATGGTCGGCTGAATCCGCAAACACTTCAGGTCGATGGCGGCATCGAGCACCTCCCATCCGTAAAACTCCACCAGCTCGGTCAACATGGTCTCGGCGGACAAACCGTGCAACGGGCTGTTTTGCAAATTTTCTTTGGGCATACTTCTTTCCTCGCTTATTTCCAATAAGCCGCAGAGTATACAAAGGTTTTCTGCGGAGGGCAGGGTTTAAGCGATATTTTTCCAACCCTTGGAAACCGCTTCAGTAAATTTGCATCATCTTGACTGAAATGCATGTTCCGCTATGATTTACACATTCGTTCGGAAAATAAAACCACTCCCAGACGCATCTCAAACAAGACCTTTTTTGAAGCAGGCAGATTAGTATGAGCAAATTGATTCTTTTAATCGCCATAACCGTCGGCGCGGCGGGTTTGCAACCGGTGGTTGCCGCCCCGGTGATCAACGAGTTCATGGCATCCAACCAGTCGGTCTATCCCGACAACTGCGATTTCGATGACTATTCCGACTGGATCGAACTCTACAATCCTGCCGCCACCAATCTGCCGCTCATCGATTATTATCTCTCCGACGACCTGACCCTGCCGCTCAAATGGAAGATTCCTGCCGGCACAACCATCCCCGCGCACGGATATCTGATGGTGCGGGCCGACGGATTTAATGCAGCCCCCGGCGAAACATTTGTTCGCGGCTACTATCCATGGGGCAGCACGTTTGATACGCAGCGCTTTCATGCAACATTCAAGCTAAGTGCGGGCGGCGAATCGCTTGGTATCTATCGGGTATCCACTCCTCCTGCCGATGTAACCCTGATTGCCGACAACGCCACCTGGAAATACCGGGATTTAGGCACAGATCCCGGTGCGGATTGGATGCTCCTGACCTACGACGACACCGACTGGGCTTCCGGCGCAGCGGAACTGGGTTATGGCGACGGAGATGAAGCCACGGTCGTCAGCTACGGTCCTAGCAGTAGCGATAAATATCCCACGACCTATTTCCGGCATGCTTTTAATGTGACCGACCCCTCCATGCTGGCAGACATCCGCTTTAACGTGAACGTGGATGACGGTGCGATCTTTTACCTGAACGGAACCGAGGTTGCCCGTTTACGCATGAGCGACAGGACAACAACCTATCTGGACTATGCCGGGGAGAGCAGTCCGGAAGACGGCTTCGAACCGCTCGACATTCCGGTGAGCGAATTCCGAGCCGGGAATAACATATTGGCGGTGGAAGTACATCAAAGCAGTGCGAGCAGCAGCGACATCAGTCTGGGTGCCGAACTGGTGGTTTCGGAAATCATTCCGTCCAGCATTATGCTGATTGATTCCATCAGCAACTATCCCGCCCAGCTGACTGACGTCTCCTACGGCCGCGATCCGGCTTCCACCAACGGCTGGTCGTTTTTCGCGGAACCGACGCCCGAAGGCACCAATGCCACCGAATCGCTTTCCGAGTTTGTGACAGCCAGCGCAGTTGCGGCCTCGCTCGATAGCGGATTTTACGCTGGCACGCAGTCGGCCACTCTAACGAGCGGCGGCGGGGAATCGATCCGCTACACGCTGGACGGTTCCATACCGACCTCCGACTCACCGGCCTATTCCGTCGCACTTTCCATCGGCACAACCACCGTGCTGCGGGCCCGCTCGTTTGCGACCGGCCAGATTCCCGGCCCCGTCCTGACCCGCACGTATTTTGTGGATGAAATCTCCAGCCTGCCCGTTTTCTCGTTGGTGGCTGATCCGGACACGTTGTTCGACGACACCATCGGCATTGTCGAGAACGGTTCGTCCTATCCCTATAAAGGCCGCGAGGTTCCCGTCCGGATCGAGCTGTTTGAGAGCGATCAAAGCCCGGCCTTTGCGGTCGGCGCCGGTATACGGATTGCCGGGGAGAACATCTGGACGAAGGCCCAGAAGCCGTTCAACATTTACATGCGTTCGAAATATGGCGACGACCTGATTAACTATCAGCTTTTTCCCGGCCAGCCGGTGGCGACCTTCGGCGAAATGAATCTGCGCAACGGCGGCGACGACTGGGAGGAAACCCTGCTGCGCGATGCAATGATTCCATCGTTCGTCAAGGGGCAGATGGATGCAGGCCTCTACAGCTATCGACCGAGCGTCCTCTTCCTGAACGGGCAGTTCTGGGGCATTTACAATATCCGCAAGCGGTTCGATGAAACCTATTTTGCAAACGAACATGCCTTTTCCGAGGGCGAATATGACCTGGCCAAATGGGCTCACGATGAAAGCGGAACCACAATACTCCAGGCGGAGGCCGGCACCACCGAAGCCTATGAAGCGTTCCGTTCTTTCTGCATCACCAACGACACATCTGATCCCGCGATCTACAGCCAGATCGAGGAGCAGATGAACATCGATTCCTTCATCGACTATGTGGTTGGAACCGACTACGCAGTCAACACGAGTTGGTCGCACAACCGCGAGTTCTGGTGCGGCCATGCGCCCGGTTCGAAATGGAACTGGATCGTGAACGACTTCGACCGAGGATTCAACGACAGCAATATCTCGGGCTCCATCATCGATGATTTCCGAAACAGCTACACCCTCTTCCAACGGTTGGATAATAATACAAATTTCGTAAACCGTTTGATCCAGCGCTATGCCGCCCATCTCGGCAGCACGTTCAATGCGCAGCGAATCAGCGACAAGCTGGATATCCTTACCGCCGAACAGGAAGCCGAGGTGGCGCGCCACCGGTCACGCTGGTCCGGTTCCATGCTATATCGCTCCGATCAAATTTCTGAGATCAAACAGTTTGCCGTCGACCGTCCGGCCTATGCCCTGAGCCGTCTGCAAAGCGAGCTCGGACTGAACCTGAGCATGGCGGATCTGACCGTCAACCAATCTCCCGCCGGTGGCGGTTCCATCCGCATTGCCGGGGTGCCGATGACGCCCGAATACAACACCGTGGTCAGCCTTTTCCGGGACACCCCCGTTGAACTGACCGCCGAACCCGCTCCCGGATATGCCTTCACCAGTTGGAGCACCGGAAGCACCAACACCACCATAGAAATCACGCTGATCGGGGCGCAGAGCATTACCGCCCATTTTGCCGCCGGCGCGGAGACCATTATTCCATCCACGATCGCGGCCGACACCACCCTCGCCCTCTCCGGCTCGCCCTACTCGGTGACGAACGACCTGGTCGTCGAAGCCGGAACAACCCTCACGATTGAAGCTGGGGCAAAGCTGCTCATGCCTGCGGGAAAAAGCATTACCGTATACGGAACACTGAACGTGAATGGTACCGAGTTCCAACCGGTGGAAATTATTTCGCGCACGCACAAGCCGTGGGGCAACCTGAGCTTCGTCGAAGCCACCGGAATCTCGACGCTGACCTATGTCACGATTCGCAATGCCACCCCCAGCCGCCATGATCCACTGAACCTGAAGGCGGCCGTCTCCGGCTATAACTCAACGATCACGCTCGACCACGCCGACATTGAAGCGCTCCAGCCAATCTTCGCGCGCTACGGCTCAACGATCCTGCGCAACAGCACCATCCACATCCTTTTCACGGGCGATGGCATCAACATTAAATCCGGCGACGGACTGGTGGAAAACAGCACCTTCCTCGGCAACGAATCGCCCGATACCGACGCCATCGATTTCGATGACGTGGCCGGCGGTGTCATACAGGGAAACCGAATCTATGCGTTCCTCGGTCCGAACAGCGATGCCATTGATATCGGCGAGGGCTGCCAAAATTTGATGGTGGTCAGTAACCGCATCTTCAACATTACCGACAAGGGCGTTTCCGTCGGTCAGGCATCGGTGGCGCACATCGAACGGAACCTAATCGTCGACTGCGATCTCGGCGTGGGCGTCAAGGATACCGGCTCCACGGCCTACATCGATCAGAACACCTTTGCGCGCGTCAAAACCGGTGTGGCCTCGTTCGAAAAAAATGAGGGTAACGGTGGCGGCATCGCTTATATTGGCAATTCCATTTTCTACCGGTGTAAAGATGAGCCGGTTTTTGTGGATGCACTTTCCACGCTGACGGTCGACTATTCCCTGTCCGACACCCTGCCGCTGGCCGGCACGGGCAACCTGCTGACCGATCCGCTCTTTACCGACGCGGGCTCGTACGACTTTTCGCTGACGCCGGAATCGCCGGCGATCGATGCGGGCGATCCCGGCCATGCGCTGGATGCGGATGACTCGCGTGCGGACATGGGCGCCTATTACACCTTCGATCCGGAGGACTATCCCTACTTTATTCCCAACCTGGTGGTGATTAATGAAGTGCTGGCGCACTCGCACGATATTGCTCCCGACTGGATCGAGTTGTTTAATTCCAGTTCAAAGGATGTGGACCTCGGCGGATGGTATCTCAGCGACGATCCCGACGTTCCGTATAAATACCGCATCGCCGAGGGCACCACCCTGCCCGCCAATGGATTCATCGTCTTCCACGAGGATTTAAACTTTGGCTTTGAAAGCACCGATCCCGGCTCACTCATTCCTTTTGCCCTGAGCGAAAACGGCGATACGGTCAGCGTGTTCGGCCCCGGCGACGATCTGCGGCCCGACTATACCGAAAAGGAAACCTTCGGCGCGTCGCTGCGAAACGTCACCAAAGGCCGCTACTATAAAACCAGCACCCGCACCTTTAACTTCGTTACGATGGAAATGCCCACTCCCGGGGCCGCCAACAGCCTTCCACAGGTTGGACCGGTGGTCATCAGCGAAATCATGTATCACGCCCCCAACGGCGAGGCGGACTATCTGGAGCTGACAAATATCGACGACACCTCAGTTACGCTCTACGATTCGGAGATTGACGAGCCCTGGCAGATGACCAAAGGCATTAATCACGTTTTCCCATCGGCCGAGCCGGTTATACTGGCCCCCGGCGAAAAGCTGCTGCTCGTGCGCAATGCCGCCGTGTTTGCCACCGAATACGGCGCGCCGGCCGGCACGCAGATTTATCAGTGGGATTCCGGGGCACTCGACAACGGCGGGGAAACCTTGGAGATCTCGCTTCCGGGGGATACGAACCAGCTGGGCGAGCTGCAGTTTATTCGCGTGGACCGGGTCGATTACAGCGATGAAGCTCCGTGGCCCATCGGCCCCGACGGCGATGGAGCGGCGCTCGTCCGCATCGATGAACGCGCCTACGGAAACGACGTTGCCAACTGGCGCGAGTCCACCGCCTCGCCCGGCCAAACCGACTACCAGCAATGGATGGCAGACAAAAACTTCCCGGCGGGACAGAACCAACCCGAAGACGATCCCGACGGCGATGGCATCGTTACCGCCTGGGAATATGCCACCGGCACCGATCCTTTGGCATTCTCCGCGCAGGAAGGCACCTATACCCTGCTTTCCAACGCAAATACCATTGCATTCACCCTGCCGGCAGTGCATTCAGATCTGGGCTACATTGTTCAAAAGACAACCCAGTTGATTTCGCCGGAATGGACCGATCTAACCACAATAGTAACGGTCGAGAACGGACAGACCACAATCACCGCGCTCGATCCGAATGAACAGCAGGAAGGCTTCTACCGTATGGTGCTGATTCTTTACAACCGGTAGGGAAGGTTCGACGAACCGTCCGCACATACCATCGCTTGCGCACATGCCGGCAGCCTCTCCTCCGAACGGCGCTTTCATCGAAAGCGCCCTACCCCATCTCGAACTCTGAAGCACCTGTGCGGTGACACTAATCGGAAATAAGCAAAACACTTTCCAGGGGTTGGAAGATTGCGCGGTAAAATTCACATTGGCATCCATGTTGCTATTACTCCTGTATCCATAAGGAGCAGAACGATGAAGAAAGAGAATAAAAATGCGAACCGAGAGAACAAAACCGTATTGGAATGTGCGGGAGTTCATGAGCTGCTTGATTGGCAAATCATTCAATATCGTCGTGAAGTGGATCAGCACCGCATCGATCTTTCCAAAGCCGAAGGCCGTTGTATGCCGTGGCAGGATGCTGAACACGACTACAATGCCTCCGACCGCGCCGTTTTAGGCGAAAAGTCGCGGGTGGAATATTGCGGCATTATTTGCCCGGAACGGGAAAACTGCTTGGTCGCACTTCATTTCCTCAGTTCGAGGCATGTTGCATGCGTTCCGAAATTCGGCTGATTCTACCTGATAAAATGTGATGAAAGCGTTCGGTTGATCGACCGGCCCGTCCGCAAAAAGGATCATGTCCATCTGCGGGTACAGGCATGGAGGACCCGAATGTAGACGCGACGCCCTCGTCGCGGTCCGTGGGCCAGGAGCCGAGCAGGAGAAAAAGCGACGAGGGCGTCGCTTCTACGTTTCAGGGTATGAACCCAAAAACAACGCCGGCTTCCAAGGTTTGGAACCGGCGTTTATTTTTTCCAAGGTTTGGAATATTATGCGTCTTCGAAGAGCCAGGTGGAGAGATAGCGCTCGCCGGTATCGCAGATGACCGTAACGATTACCTTGCCGGCATTTTCCGATTTTTTAGCGAGCTCAACAGCGGCGTGCACGTTACCACCCGCAGAGATTCCGCAAAGGATTCCTTCTTCTTTGGCCAGACGACGGGCCATGGCTCCGGCCGCATCGCCATCGATTTTAACGATGTCGTCGATCAGCGCTGTATCGAGGTTGTTCGGTATGAAACCGGCGCCGATACCCTGGATCTTATGTGGTCCGGGTTTGCCGCCGGAAATTACCGGTGACTGAATCGGCTCAACAGCAATAATCTTCACGCCGGGTTTCTTTTCCTTCAGCGCATTTCCAACCCCTGTAAGGGTTCCGCCTGTTCCAACGCCGGCAACAAAGACATCAACGGCACCATCGGTGTCGGCCCAGATTTCTTCGCCGGTCGTGGCACGGTGAATCGCCGGGTTTGCCGGATTGTCGAACTGCTGCAACATGATGGCATCAGCATGCTCCTCCACCATTTTTTCAGCGGTGGAAATGGCTCCGGGCATTCCGTTTTCGGCGGGCGTCAGCACCAGTTCCGCGCCGAGCACCTTCAGGAGACGGCGGCGTTCAATACTCATGCTTTCCGGCATGGTGAGAATGAGTTTATAGCCTTTGGCAGCAGCCGTGAAGGCCAGCGCAATACCGGTATTGCCGCTGGTCGGTTCGATGAGTGTTGAGCCGGGCTTGATGAGCCCTTTAGCTTCGGCATCTTCAATCATGGCAACGCCGATACGGTCTTTTACGCTACTGAGCGGGTTGCTGGATTCCATTTTAACCAGCACGGTGCCCGGCAGGCCTTCCGTAATGCGGTTGAGTTTAACCAGCGGCGTATTGCCGACTGTTTTAGTAATATCTTCATAAATAGGCATAGTTTGTCTCCGTTTAGATGTTGAACATGATCGGCTGGTCGGCCGTGCGCTTTACATAGTCTTCGTGCAGTTCCTGCAGGGTAATCTTCGAGAAATATTCACGAAGCACATCGCTGGCCCCCTGCCACACGCGCTGAACCACACAGGAATCGGATTTGCTGCAGCCCTCTGCCAGACAACCGACGAGATTAATGTCGCCTTCAGATGCGGACAGGATGTCATACACCGTGATATCTGCCGGCGACTTCGCCAGGCGGAATCCGCCGCGCAGGCCGCGTACACTGTTCACCAATCCGGCATTTTTCAACGGAACAATGATCTGCTCGATGTAATCAGTGGAAATACCTTCCTGCTCGGAAATACGTTTTTTCGGGACCGGCTGATCCCCCTGCAGTCGGGAAATACATAACAGGATGCGAGTCGCGTAACGCCCCTTTGTAGATAGTTTCATGCTGAAATCTCCAAATTATACCGTGAATTGTTTATAGTTTTTATCATGTATAATGGTGAGTTTATTACCCGTCAAGGGGATTGTTGGAAAAAGCAGTAAGGGTTTTATGGAATAAGACAACAGCCTTATTACACAGGCGGATCAGAACCTAATAGTCGTTCCGCCAATTCACCCCTATTCCAGGGCGTAATTCGGGCCCGGTATAGGTTTCCACCGAAAAATGACGGGTCACTTCCAGTTCGGCCATCATTTCAGTATCGCTGTCCTTGTCCAGCGTCTGATTGAGCTCCACATAAAGGCCGGACGTAATATACTTTCCGGCCGCCACCGATGAAGCCTCCCCGGCGGCTGCGGCCTCGCGCCACTCCAACGTATCAATCCCGATGGCTTTCCGGACCTGATACATAAATCCGGGTCCGTTCATCCCGCCCGAGAGCTGGCGCGCCGCCATGGCAATCTGAACGGCCTGATAGGGAGAAATCGAACTGGTATCGCGATTAAAGAGCACATGCGAGAGCACTTCATCTTCCGGCATGGCCGGGGTTGATTCGAGCCGGAAACTCGGATCGGTCACCGGCCCGTTCAGGACCAGACGCGCGGTTACATCCCGCCGGGTATATTCCGCCGTGAGCTCATCCAGCGTCGCGAGGGTCGGCACGGAACCATCCAACCGGATGCTGCCATCGGTGAAACGAAACTTTTTACCGATAAAATCTACATAACCACGCTTGGGTTCAATCTCCCCTTTCACCGAGAGTCCGGCGAGTGTATCCGTTATATGAAGGTTTCCGCCGAGCACGGCATCAATCATCGATGCATTCACAAAAATCTGATCCGGCATCAGCACTTTCACATCGAGCCCGACCGGGAATGCGCGACGCTTTTTCTGCTGCACCGCTCTGGGCGCGGCGTTGGTTGCATTTCTATCGAACGAAGTTAACACCGGCGGCGGGTCAGCGGCCGCATTATCGAGCAGCAGCTCCGCACGGTTAATCGTGAGCTCTCCGGAAATATCCGGGCGCAACGGCGATCCGCTCACATTCAGCTGTCCCGAAACTTCGGCATCCAGTTCCTCTCGCCGCAGTACCCAGGCGTTGGAAAGTGCCAGATTCAGCCCCAATCCGGATCGGCCGAGACCGCCGGTCATGGTGAGCGTACCCTCCCCGCCATCAGAGGCCGTTGCATGGTTAATCACAAACCCGCCATCGGTTGCAGAGAGGTCTGCATCGAACCCGCGAAAAACGACCCCCCAGTTATAGTGTTCATAACGCCCTTGCTGAATCCGCAGATAGCCGGATGGTACGCGATCTGTAAATGCAACCTTCGACTGAAGCTTTCCACTGATAAACTGGTCCTGAAAAATCGCCAGCTGATTAAAGATCGTCAGATCCAGGTTCGCATCCACGTTTGCATCAAACCCGTCCGGCGCCGGTTTGTAACGAAACGGGAGCAGTGAAAATGTACAGGGCATGTTGAAGTCGGCTTTCAAATGCCCGCTGGTGTATTTGGTGATGGACGTTTTTCCATAAATTTTTCCATCTGAAACACCGCCCGTGATGCTGAAATCGAGTTCAGGCAGTTCGTCGAGCGCCTGCTTGGTGCTGGCAAACTGCTCAATGGTCAGACTCGCCAGCACCTCGGGATTATCCAGCGGCCCCGTAACGTGCACCGATCCGTTCACCTGGCCGGTAAAATTAGAACTTCCGGCCACGGGGATTTTCCCTACATCCACTTCGGCCAGCGTTCCAGAAAGCGCAGCCTGATTCGGATTCAGCTGACCCGCCAGCGTGAAAGACAGTGCATCCCAACCGCGTATTTCCAAGGCCGGGACCGCCACGTTCCAGGTTTTATTACTTCGCGAATAAACGGCATGACCCAGCACATCAAACTGGTTGGTGCTGACATCAACAAAAGTTGAATCCAGCGCCACCTCAATGGTGTGGTTCGTGAACCCAAGCGAGAGGTCGCCAGACAACCCGAAATCGTCGGTGCTGAGCTGAAGCTGCTGCAAACTCAACTGCTGTTTCTCATAGTGCAGACGGGTCGCCAGACGCCCCGGTTGCCCGGCGTACTCCAGGTTTGCCGTAATCACCGCATTCACTTTGCCGGACTGGATGACAGCCTCACCGCGGCCGGACAGCTGATCAAGCCCGAACGTCGGATGCGTCAGTTCATCCAGTTCCACCTTAATGGCCAGCTGATCCTTAACGCTTCCCGTCAGCAACGCATCGAGTTCCACCCGGCCGGTTGCATCGCCGCTGACCAACAGTTGGCCGGTCAATTCCCCGGACGTGAGAAAGTGGACCTCCCCCGAGTGAACCGCATAGTTAAGCGGAATGCCCGCCACTGCTTTCTCTAGCGTCAGCATATTCACGTTCAGGCCATCCAGCACCAGTTCAAAGGGTTCGAAACCGGAGGGCTCTTTCTTCTTTTCCGTATCACTTTTTCCATAGCTTGGAAACCGATGCCAAACCACCTGATCAGCACTCAGCTTGCGGAAACGCACCCGACTATGACGCAGCTCCTCCACCAGCCAGCGGCAATGCAGCTCACGGATCGAAATCCAGATGCCTTCCGCATCCCCCACTTCCAGTTCGCTGATCGTTACCCGCATGGGAAGCCAACCCGTAATTTCTCCAATCCGGATTTCCATGGTGCCGGACCGGCTGAGCGCGGTCGACAGGCTCTTTGCCAGCAACGTTTTTCCGAAAGGGGTCTGCAGAAAAGCAAACAGGAGCAGCGGTGCCAGCAACAGTAGCACCACAAACCATTTCCAAACTCTGAATCGTTTCCGTTTCATACTCAAAATGCCTGCCCCAGACTGATGTAAAACTGGAGCCGGTCCGCCTGCGTGGAGTCTGGGTTGAGCGGATAGGCCAGATCAAATCGCAACGGCCCGATGGGCGTAAACCACCGCACACCGACCCCGGCGCCATAGCGCATTAAATCGTTCATCGATTCTTCCACCAGATCGTTGTAAACGGTGCCGCCATCCACAAAAAGCACATAGCCCAATCGTCTACCCGGTTGCAAACGCAGCTCTGCAGAAAATTCCAGCAGCTTATTCCCTCCGGTCGGTGTGCCGTCCAGCTTCGGGCCAACCTGCTGATATTCATAGCCCCGAATCGAACCGCCCCCGCCCGCATAATACCGCTCATCGGCCGGCACGGATTCAATACTCGTCCCATCAATGCTCCCCAGCGCCAGACGGACCGCCGTGGAGAGGCGGTAGCGATCCCATAGCAAATGATAATCGCGCCCTTCGACATAACTTTTCAGATAGTTTTCCGTCCCCATCGTATCCTGATTCCAGGAAGTCAGACCGAAAAACTGCCGCCCTTTGACGGGATTCAATCGGTCGTTCCGGAAATCCAAATCCACCTGCAGGGGAAAAAACACATAGGAATATTCGTCCTCATCGCCAAACTGCTCCACCAGCGAATAGTTATATCCGGCCCCGACGCCCCCTTGAATTTTCGGCGTGAAATCGCGCAGCACCATCGCCGAGCCCTTCACCTTTTTAGACTCGTAGGCATCGGGGGTTTCATAACTGAGTTCAAGATTCAGCACGAGCGACTGGTTCGCATCGAGAAAACCCGCCCGAGTCAGTTTTGAATCCCATATCAGCTCGATCGGACTGCCTTCAAGCGAGGTTTCGAAACGTTCTCCGCCACCGAATATATTCCGATTCTCCCAGAACACTTTCGCGCCCGGCCCGACATCGGAATAGTTGACCCCCAGCCTGATCGTACGGAGACTTCGTTCGTTTAAACGAATTCGTATCGGGATGGAATTCGTGTTGCTCGCGGCCTCTTCCGGCTCCACGCGGGCCGAGCCAAACTGCCCCGTTCCCAACAAACTGGTCTCAAAATCGCGCACCAGCTGTGAATCGTATCGCGCGCCGGTTTTCCATGGTATCTGCCGATCAATATATTTCGAGGGCAGTGTTTCCAGCCCCTCAATCTGCGCCGGCCCGAAAAAGGAGAGCTGCCTCTGGTCAAACTCCAGCAGGAGATCCACCACTTTTGCTTCGCGGTCCACCGTAATCTCCCGACGGTTCAGCACCGCGAACGGATACCCCCGCCGATTCAGCTGCTGAATGATGCTTTTCTGTTCCTCAAAAACATTGGCCGCAACCACCTTTTGCTTACGCCGTACCACCGGTTTAATTTTATCCAGCTTTTCATCCGGATCCCCGACGAAACGAACCTCCACATTCCGGAAGCGGTACTGCTCGCCCAGCTCCACCCGCAAAGTTACACGCATCGGATCGCGAGCGGTATCAATGTCAAACGCAACGGTTCCATCATAATAACCGCTTGATTCAAGAATCGCTTCGATCAGCGGAATATCCTTTTCAATCCGGCGGCGGAGCTGCCCCTCCGTCGAGGGCGGACGCTTGCGCATTTTGACCGACCGGGCCGTATTCTTGATCGACCGCTCCACAGAATTATCCGAAGCCCCTTTAATCTTTATCTTGTATTCAACCCCTTCCGGTTCCGCAAACACGAACACGACCGTGCATAACCATGCAAAACCAATCCCTGTCGCTCGCTGTAACCATCTGTTCATAATCTTCCAGAGAGCGTATGTCATTCACCTTGAAATTTACAACTTAAAGCTCAACACTTGATCCCATGAAAATTGGTATCTGCGAATGGAATATTCCCCACAAAGAAACCGCCGCCCGCTTCGAATGGGCCGCACAGGCCGGTCTCCAGGGATTGGAAATCGACCTTGAAAACGCCGGCGGTAACGAAGCCCGCTTCCGCGATCTTTCCAACCATTGGAACCTCGAACTTCCAACCCTTGGAATCAATGCCTGCTGCAACCACAGTATGTGCGATCCCGCTGAATTTGAGTTTCTGAAAAGTGAATTCGAAAGCGCCGTTAAAACCGCCGTCGAACTGGGCATCCCGAAACTGCAGGTGCCGAGCTTTGTCAAAAGCTTCATCGAAACCGACGCCGATTTTGAACAAACCGTGCAGTGTTTTCAACAGCTCTGCAAACTCGCCGAAGGCACCGGCCTCCTCATCGGCACCGAAAACGCCCTCTCTGCCGAAAAGCAGCTTGAACTGCTCGACCGCGTCGACTCCGACCAGCTGAAAATATATTTCGACACCCGCAACGCCTTTGCCATGAGCAGGCTCGACTCCGCCGAAATTCTCGAAACGCTCTATCCCCACATTTGCGAAGTGCACATTAAAGACGGGACCGACAACGGCCCCTCCCAACCATTGGGCAAAGGCAACTCCGGATTTTTCCAATGTCTGGAAATCCTCGCCGCCAAAAACTACACCGGCTGGCTCCTGCTCGAAAACGAATATACCACCCTCCAAGCCTGCCAAACCGATATTCAAACCACTCGATCGGCACTTAACATTTAAAACTGATCCCATGAAACTACACATCGGAGTGCTCGGTCCGAACACCACCACCGACGAGCAATATCAGCTTGGGCTCGAAGTTGGAGCCGCGATTGCCGAAGCCGGGGCCGTGCTGTTTTGCGGCGGACTCGGCGGAATGATGCGCGCCGCCGCCGAAGGCGCAAAGTCTGCCGGCGGCCAAACCGTCGGCATGCTTCCAGGCATTGAAAAAGAAGACGCCAACGAATTTATCGACATTGCCATCCCCACCGACCTCGGGGCCTACCGCAACGCCCTGCTCGTCCGTGCGTGCGATGCCGTCATCGCCGTGCACGGCGAATACGGCACCCTCTCCGAAATCGCCTTCGCCCTGCGCCTCGGCGTCCCCGTCGTTGGCCTCCACACCTGGTCCGTTTCCAAAGACGGCACCCCCGACCCCGGCATCCGCGTTGCGAACTCCGCCGAAGAAGCCATCCGGCTTGCAACCCAACTGGCGAAAACATGAATCTTCTGATCTACATTACGCTCACCGCCAACCTCGTCGCTTTTGTTCAGATGGCGATCGACAAGCGGCTGGCGGTTAAACAAAAGAGCCGCATCTCCGAAGCCCAGCTGATTGCCCCCACCCTGTTCGGCGGTTTCCCGGGCGTCCTGCTCGGCATGCTGGTATTCCGACATAAAACAAAGAAGACCAGCTTCCAGCTCAAGCTGGCACTGGCCCTCTTTCTATTCTTCGGAATCGCGTATTTTGTTGTGAAACGGGTGTAGCGGATTCAAAATCACTCTGAATCCACAAACCGATAAACCGCCGTTCGGCGGTCGCCGGTGCGGAGGAGCAAACCCGCGTCCGTTCCCCACTTCAGATCCCGGCTGGCGGTGACAGGGGAGATGGTTTTGAAAAGTTGGAGATATTCCTTGCGGGTAAAGGTTTCTTTTCCAAGCTGTTGTTTTGCTAAGTCCAGTCGCTCTTCCACTGTGTTTGTGGTAGACCAATCGGCTTTCCAAAGGTTGGAAATAGAGCGTTGGATTTGCCGGAGGATGAATTCCACAAAACAGGCGCTGTTGCCCGAGTCCTGAGCTTCGCGGATGCAGGCATAGTATTCCGGCCGATGTTCAAAGATCATCGATTCCACATCGAGGAACTCAAAGACAGGGTGGTATTCCATCAGCAGCCGGGTTTGCCAGAGGCGCGCCGTTCGACCGTTTCCATCGCCAAAGGGATGGATATTCACAAACTCAAAATGGAAACGGACGGATTTCAGCAGAGTAGAATCATCACTTTCGCGCAGGTAAGTAAATAAACCCTCCATCAGCTCAGGAACCAAATCCTGATGAGGCATCAGACGGGTTCGGTTTTCAGAAACATACACCTCGACCGGTCCCTTTCGGAAATGGCCAGGATTAAGGATCAAACCGTGCCCCATCAGCTGAGCGTGAGCAGATAACAAGGATTCAATGGAAGCGTGATCAAAGGATGCAAGCGAGGCGTAGGCCTTCAGCGCATTTCGAACCTCAATCTGCTCCAGCTCGGAAACGGGAACCCGCTTCCCTTCAGCGATGGCATCCACCTGAGCCACGGAGCACGTATTGCCTTCAATCCCCACCGACCCCTGAATCGTCCGCACCCGGTTATTATGACGCAGCTTCGGCGAAGGATTGGCCAAGGCCAATCCTTCCACCCGCCCCACCAACCCGGAAATTTCCATCATCAAATTAACAATGGAAGGACTCAGTTCGCATGGAAGCATTTCTTTCACACCCCGCTTATAGCATCAAATGATACTATCATGTCAATTAGTATCAAATGATATTATCATTCAGTTGATGCTAAAAAAGCGGAGCCGGGGCCCCGCTTTTCCTGAGTAGGATGAAGGCTCCAGCCTCGTCCATTTCTGTCGAATGGTCGGAGCTGGAGCTCCAACCTACTTATTCGCGCGGAAGTATTCGATGAGCGCGTTGGTGGAGGAGTCGTGCTTGAGCTCGCTGTTGCCTTCGAGCTCGGGGAGGATTTCCGCCGCGAGGATTTTTCCAAGCTGCACGCCCCATTGGTCGAAGGAATAAATATCCCAGATGATGCCCTGCACGAAGATCTTGTGTTCGTAGAGCGCAACGAGCTGACCGAGCACGGACGGCGTGAGCTTTTCAGCCATAATGCTATTGGTCGGGCGGTTGCCTTCGAAGGTTTTGTGCGGGATCAGTTCTGCGGGCACGCCATCCGCTTTCAGCGACTCGGCAGTTTTTCCAAACGCCAGCGCTTCGGTCTGCGCAAAGAAGTTGGCCATCAGTTTCACATGGTGATCGCCGATCGGATTCTGCGATTTGCAGAAGGCGAGGAAGTCGCACGGGATCAGTTTGGTGCCTTGGTGGATCAGCTGATAGAACGCGTGCTGGCCATTGGTGCCGGGCTCGCCCCAAATGACCGGGCCGGTCTGCCATTCCACTTTTTCGCCGTCGCGCGTGATGTATTTGCCGTTCGATTCCATGTCGCCCTGCTGGAAGTAGGCTGCAAAACGGGAGAGATATTGATCGTACGGCAGAATGGCCTGCGATTCCGCGCCGAAGAAATTGTTATACCAGATGCCGAGTAGCGCGAGGATGACCGGCATGTTTTCAGCAAACGGAGCGGTACGGAAGTGCGTGTCCATTTTATGGTAGCCGGCAAGCAGCTCGGTAAAGTTTTCCGGGCCGATGGCCAGCATGTTCGGCAGACCGATGGCGGAAGTCAGTGAATAGCGACCGCCCACCCAGTCCCAAAAGGCGAACATGTTGGCGGTGTCGATTCCGAATTCGGAAACCGCATCGGCGTTGGTGGAGAGCGCCACGAAATGTTTAGCAATGGCCGCGTCGTCCTTCAACGATTCCAGACACCAGGCGCGCGCGCTGTGCGCATTCGTCATGGTTTCCTGGGTGGTGAAGGTTTTGGAGGCGACGATGAAGAGGGTTTCGTCGGCTTCCAATCCATGGAGGGCTTCAGCGATGTGTGTGCCGTCGACATTGGAAACAAAGACAAAATTGAGGTCGCGCTGGCTGTAGGCTTTGAGGGCTTCGTAGGCCATGACGGGGCCGAGATCGGACCCGCCGATGCCGACGTTTACGATATTTTTGATCGGCTTGCCCGTGTAGCCTTTCCATTCGCCGGAGCGGACTTTATTGGAAAATGCGGCCATTTGGTCGAGCACGGCGTGCACTTCAGGAATAACATTTTCGCCATCAACTTCAATGACCGCATCTTTCGGAGCGCGGAGGGCTACGTGGAGCACAGAGCGGTCTTCGGTGGCGTTGATCTTTTCGCCGGTAAACATGGCTTCGATCCATTTCTTCAGATCGGCCGATTCGGCCAGTGCCACCAGTTTTTCCATTGTTTCGGCGGTAATTCGGTTTTTGGAGTAGTCCAGCAGCAGGTCTTCGGCCTTGAGAGTAAACGCGGCAGCACGGGCTTTATCCCCAAAAAGATCGCGCAAATGTGTGTCTTTTATTTCGGAAAAGTGGCTTTCGAGTGCTTTCCATTCTGAACGTTCTGTCAATTTAGTGGTCATAAAATACTCCTGGTTCCTCGGTTTAGGTTGCGCAAAATTACAGGCATTCGAACACGGGTTGAAGGGAAAAACAAAGGAATCTATGCCTTGTTGCGGCTTGTTTTGGAAATGGCCACCCGATATGGTATTTGTTCCTATATTGCGACAAAAAGGATTTCTATGAGAGTTAAGACAACGTTGACAGTCCTCCTCCTGGCGGCTCTTCCAATGATTGGAACCGCCGAACTGGAAAAAAGCGACCTGGATGTAAAGAAAATCAGCCGGACGGTGGCCTATTCCCTGCCGGTCTTTCACCTCAATGAGTGGGAGATGAATGAGGGCATCTCAACCAATGCGTTCAATCTGTTTATCAATTCGCTCGATCCCGCGCGCAGCTATTTCCTGCAATCGGATATCGATGCGTTCAGCGAAGACGCCGACAGCCTGCACAAACGCCTGCGCAAAGGGGACATCGAATTCGCCCGCCAGGTCTACGAAGTTCTGATGGAGCGCATTGAAAACCGCATCGTTTTTGCGGAGCAGCAACTGGAAAAAGGATTCGACATCAACGTCCAGGAAGATTTTCTATGGGACCGCAAGAACGCTCCCTGGGCCCAGAATGAAGCAGAGTGGGATGACATCTGGCGCAAGCGTCTTAAAAACGAATATATCGCCCGTCTTGTCTCGAAAGAAGTGTACGATTCCGAGGAAACCAATGCCGTTGAAACAGTTTCCAGCAATGCGGTGGCTACGGCTGAAACAGAATCCTCCAACACCGTGGCAGAAGTGGAATATGACGAAGAGCTGGAAGATGCGAATCTCAGCCCCGAAGAGTTTATTCTCCAGCGCTATAAGCAGTTTCAGCTGACGATGGAATCGTTCGATGAAGAGATGCTGCTGCAACGCTACCTCTCCTCTTTCTCGCTCGTATATGACCCGCACTCCGACTATATGTCGCCCAGCAGCGTGGAAGATTTTGATATCAACATGAAACTCTCGCTGGTGGGTATCGGCGCAATGCTCCGCCCCGACGAAGGCACGGCACGCATTGTCCGCATCATTCCCGGCGGTCCGGCCGATCAGGATGGCCGCCTGAAAGCCGGCGATAAAATCGTGGCGGTGGCACAGGGCGATGAAGAGCCGGTGAGTATTCTGCACTGGCCGCTGTATAAGGCCGTACGCCTCATCCGCGGCGAACTCGACACCACCGTGGTGCTGACTGTGATCCCGGCCTCCGACCGCTCCGGCTCGCGCACGAAAAAGATCGATATTGTTCGCGACGAAGTGAAACTCGAAGAGCAGGCCGCCAAGAGCGAAGTGAAGGAGCTCGATCTGGGCGACGGCCAAATGCGCCGACTCGGCGTGATTACGCTGCCCGACTTTTATGCCGACTTTAATGCGACCAGCAAAAACATGAAGGATGCCCGCCGGGCCTCGACCGATGTCCGCAATCTGATCCGGGACCTGATGCGCGAAGGTATTGAAGGATTGATTCTAGACCTGCGCAACAATGGCGGAGGTTCGTTGGTTGAAGCCATTGAAATTTCAGGCCTCTTCATATCATCCGGCCCGATCGTGCAGGTGAAAGAGAACAAAGGTGTTCAGGTGCTGCCCGATGCCGACCCCACCGTTGAATATGACGGACCGATGATTGTGCTCGTTAACCGCCTCAGTGCATCGGCTTCGGAAATTCTCGCCGCCGCACTGCAGGATTATAAACGAGCCATCATTGTCGGCGACAGTCAGACTCACGGCAAAGGCACCGTTCAGACCCTGATGCCGCTGGGCGACCGCAAAGGATCGCTCAAACTGACCACGGCCGGCTTCTATCGCATCAACGGCGGCTCCACGCAGCTGAAAGGTGTTACGCCGGACATCATTATCCCGTCCTACCTGGATGTCATGGATCTCGGCGAAGATTCGCTGGAACATGCCCTGCCTTGGGATAACGTTCGCCCCGCCATGTATCGCGCCGGAAAAGGATTTGAAAAACAGATTCCGGTCCTTAGCGAACAATCGACCGAACGCCTGGAAGCCAACGAAGAGTTTCAGGTTTTTCTAACCCGTCGCGACCGGCTGAAAGAGCGCTTCGAAACCAAAACGGTCTCGCTCTCTCTGGCCGACCGACTGGCCGAAGCTGAAGCTGAAAAAGAGCTGGATGATATTCAATCCGGCGCTTTCCTCGCGGACGAAGATGAGGATGAAGCTGCTGCCCCGGATCTGATCCTCGATGAGACGCTCGCAATTCTTTCCGATATGATCGACATGAACAGGCTCGGCACTGAATCAGAAATGCTGGCACCCAACCTCAGCGAAAACTAAACCTCAGCATTCGAATGCTGTAAACATGAGGCAAAATGATTTCTCCCATCCTGTATAGGAAAATCATTTTGCGAAACCGACTAAACCTGCTCGCTTAATGCTCCTTCCAGTCCGTTCACATAGAGCGTCTGGGTCGGGAAGGCGAACTCGATTCCGGCATCGTTGTAGCGTTTGAGCAGTTCCATATTCAGCCAGTTGGCATGTTCCATATACGTCCAGTATTCCGGCGGGTGATACCAATAAATCACCACAATTCCTAACGAGCAGTCGTTAAAATCGCTAAAGAAAACGCGCGGCGGCAGCTCCTCTTTCATTCCTTCGTGGTTATCCAGCAGCTCTTTCAGAATATCGATGGCCTGCTGCACTTTTTCCGGAGGTGTGTCGTAGGTAATCGTCACATTCATCACCCGCTTGATGAAGGGGCGTTTCGACACGTTCTGAATCATCATATTAGCCAGTTCACCATTCGGTATAGTAACGAGGTGCCCGTCCAGCGTCCGGATACGGGTTGAGCGGAAGCCCACCTCTTCGATATTACCATCGTGCCCGCCGATTTTAATGCGCTCCCCGAGCTCGAAGGGTTTATCGGCAAAAATCACCAGCGATCCGAAAAAGTTCTTAATGGTTTCCTGAGCAGCCAACGCAACCGCCAAACCACCGACGCCCAGCCCCGTGATGATGGTCGTGATCGGTTTATCACTCAGAATCTGAGCAATCTGAACCAGACCGAGCACCACCACAACCACACGCAAACTTTTGCGAATCACCGGCGCCATCAGGTCGTCCATCTTGGTTTCCGTCTTGCTCGTGATATGCACGATGATGTAGTCGAGCACATCGACCAGCGAGTAGATAAAATAGGCCACTGCAACGGTGAACAGCACATCGAATCCGTCTCGGATAATACCATCAATCGATTCGCTGAACTCCAGGCCATTCAGTCCATACAGCAGACCGATCGCCGAAAAAAGAAATGGAATCGGCCGACCGACCGCCTTCAGCGTCACAAGAATCAGCGGTCGTCCTTCAAAGCGTTTTGCTTTCCCCAGATTTGCCAGAATAAGCTGCACCACCTTACCCAGCAGCATCGCTCCCAAAATCCACCCCAGCAATATCAGGATTTGTCCCCAGGTGATTCCGGCAATAGCTTCGTTACTTAACATCTGCATTTCTCCATTCGAATAATGACGATGAAGATAAATACTACGGACAGAATGCCAAGTTCCAATGCTTGGAACTTTCCAATGGTTGGAAATGGCTTCGCAAGAACGAGACGTGTTAGCCTATAACCTTTACCGGGGGACGTTGATGAAATACCTATTGATTGTATGGGCGCTCTCAGCCGCCGCAACCGCATTTTCCAACGATTGGAAAACCGCCGCCACCCAAAGCGGTCTTTCCCTTGAGGCTATTGAGCAACTGCAACGGGATGGTATCCTGATAACTGACGAAGCCTACAAACAGGTTTTCTCGGCATACACCAGCGACAAGAAAAATCCGGTATTCATCACGTCTGACTCTCTGCTCAACGCCTACCACGTGCTCTATGAAGAAACTATTTTTCAAATCGAAAACACCCGCGCCTCCGAGTTACCAGAATTCCTGCGCGCCCTGCTCAGCCATCTTGATCAGGCGGCCAAAGAGGTAACCGGCAATCCTGAACTGCTCGCAGCCGCCCGGACACGTGCAGAACTGGTAATAGGTATCGCCCTGCGGTTGTTGGACGAATCGTACCGTCTCGGCAATCAGGAACTTGATTTGATTATCGGAAACGAAGTGCAACACATCGAAAAGGCCGAAGGCCAGATGATGCCGCCCCCCGCATGGCTGGGAGAACCCTCCGTATCGTTCGTTGGCATTGACTACAATCGATACAAACCGCGTGGTTTCTACGCCCGCACCGAAAAACTTACCCGCTATTTCCGCGCCCTTTCCTGGCTACAGTCGACCCCCTTCCGAGTCAACAACGACACGGAGCTGCTCAGCATGTATTTGATGAGCAATGCGATGGATGAGATAACGTACTCCGATGAAGTCCAGCTGATCGATTATTCTTTTTTTCTGGGAAAACCGGACAATCCCGACCTACCCCACACACAACGAGCGATCCACACCATCGACTTCAAGAACTACGACATGGCACACCTCCGAAAAGAGACGCTGGATGACTGGGAAGAAAGTAAGATTAATGACAAGGAACCCAGCTACCGCATTCTTTCCGCCTACTGCACCCCCAGCGCCATCCTCTTCCAGCAAACGATGGATCTCGAAGGAGTGGAACGTGACCTGCCCTCCGGACTCGAAGTAGCAGCGGCCCTCGGTTCCTCTCATGCAAAAAACCTGCTCGACCCAGCCGTACAGGAAGCCGTCGAATCGACAGCATCGGAATTCAAAAGTTACGGCTATACTTTGGGCGACTTCGGACCGGTAAATAGAACGCTGTATCCCATCTATCTCCATCTCTTGAAAACGTTGTTTAATCCCCCCGAACCGGATGCGCCGGATTTTATGAAAGGCGTGCCTTGGCAAACTAAAAGCCTCAACACGGCACTCGGAAGCTGGGCACAGATGCGGCACACGTGGGCCCTGCAAGCCAAGCAAGCAATCGCGTGGAGCTGCGCAACCAGCGCTCCAGAAGGATTTGTTGAGCCCGACCCCGACTTTTTCGCCCAAATGGCCAACCTGGCCTATGCCACCCATAGCACCCTTGATCGCTTTGGGGCGCTGGAACCGGATTACACACAATCGATCAAGGACATCCGCACCTTCACCGCTTTTGCAAAACCGTTTAAAACAGACGACGAAATGGACAATGTATTCCATAAGCTGCCGGAGAGCGAGCAGGCCCCGCTTCTATTGGGTTACGGCCTGCAATATTCTGCACCTTCCCGTGAATTTCCTCGGGTGGTTGAATGGTTGAACAAACTGGCCGAAGATGTCGAGGCGGGGAAGATCGAAGACTATCCCCAGATCAAACAGTGGCTTGACCAGCCCGTCACCAGTTTAATGAGCAAATGGGAAGACCTAGAGCGTATCTGCTATCACCTTGAATCCATCGCCCACAAACAGTTGCGTACGATTCCACTCACGGAAGCCGATGTTCAGCTCATCGACCTCTTCGGGAAAACCCTCTCCGATCTCATGCTTTACGAGGGGCATGCCTTTATGCACCCGCGCGACGACGCCCCGCGGATTGTTGATGTCTATTCCAATATCAACCAAGGACAACACCTGCAGGTCGGGATTTCCAGAGCCCGGAAAATGTATGTGCTCTATCCATGGCAGGGCGAAACCATTCTATGTGAAGGGGCCGTGCTGCCCTACTACGAATTTGCGCACCCGACCCGCCTGAACGATGCAGAATGGATATTGATGCTCGGCTCAAGAAAACCGGAACCCAAACGTTCGATGCTGGAAAAAATTCGGAACACATTCAAATACCGATCTCGCAAAGAGGCTGAACAGCCAAATACGAGACCCGAAGTCCCCGAGTGGCTCAAGCCGATCCTTGATGATGATAATCTCACTGCGCCACAATTCATCGACTAACCTCCGTTCAAATAATACCGCTGGAGATAAATACTACGGACAGAATGCCAAGTTCCAAGGATTGGAAATGGCTTCGCAAGAACGAGACATGTTAGCCTATAGCCTTTACCGGGGGAAGTTGATGAAACATCTATTGCTTGTATGGGCGCTCTCAGCCGCCGCAACCGCATTTTCCAACGATTGGAAAACCGCCGCCACCCAAAGCGGCCTTACCGCTGCGGACATCCAGACCCTGGAAGCCAACCGCCTGCTGATCAGCAACGAATCGTATAAACAGGTCTTCTCGGCCTATATCGACCAAGCGGAAAACCCGGTCTTCATCACCTCCGACTCTCTCCTGAACGGCTTCCATGTTTTGTTCGAAGAAACGGTTTTCCATCTGGAAAATACCAACGCAGGTAAGTTGGAAAAATTCCTGAAAAAGCTGATCACCAACCCCGATTCCGGCAACCCTGATTTCAAGGGCGATGAAAAGGTGCTGACCGCCGCGCGAACCCGCGTGAAATTAACGCTGGGCGTTGCCATACGCTTGTTGGACCCTTCCTTTCGTCTGGGCCAACCGGACCTCGATTCTATTATTGCACTGGAGGTCGCACGCATCGAAGCGGCGGAAGAAATCATCAGTCCGCCCCCGCAATGGCTCGGCCCGCCCTCCGACGATTTTCCCGGCATTGAATACAACCGTTACAAACCGCGCGGTTTTTACACGCGCTCGGAAAACCTTTCCCGCTATTTTCGAGCCCTGGCCTGGCTCCACTCCATCCCGTTCCGAGTCAACAACGATGTTGAGCTGCTGGGTATGATCCTATTGAAGGAAGGCGACGAGCGATGCTATGACGAAGAACCAATCGGCATAACCGACCTCTATTGGCTCTTCGGGCTTCCGGACAATCCCGACTTTTTTACCGGCGCGGTAACATCATCCGATATCAACTATGAAGACGATGGTTTAAACAAAGAACGTTCCGAGGTATTGAAACGTAATGACTGGGGGCTGATTAATGACGAGCAACCCAACTATCGTATTATCTCCGCAGCGCGCACACCGAGTGCCTTGCTTTTTCAACGGACCATGGAACTTACAGCTGCCGACCGCGATCTCCCGACCGGCCTGGAAATTGCGGCGGCATTGGGCTCAACAAAGGCGGTCGCACTTCTGAACGAACAAGGGTATAACGGATTAATCCCGGCCCTTCATGAAATGAATCATCTGTTCCCTCAAGCCTCTTACATCAAGTTGTACAACGGCCCTAGAATGTTTATTGAACTGCCAGACCTTTATTACCGCGCGTTAGCCCTCCTTCTCGATGCCCCACCGAGCGATGCTCCGGACTTTATGAGCACACCCGCCTGGCAGCTCAAGAGCATCAACACCGTCCTCGGCAGTTGGACGCAAATGCGGCACACGACCGCTCTTCAGGCCAAAAATTCGGCGTATTGGCTGTCCAAAGTGGAGATGCCGGCCGGTTTCGTGGAACCCGACCCGGAATTTTTTGAACAGATGGCCAGCCTGGCACTTGCTGTCCGTTCAAAACTGAGTAAGCAAACCTTGATTACTGACTATACTGCGGTGGCTGAAGATATACGTTCATGTATTGCCTTTACTAAACCATTTAAAACAGAAGAGGAAATTCAATATGCATTCCTGCTGATACCTCCAGAAAGACAGGATGCCCTTTTATTAGGCGAGGATCTACCATCTTATGATCCGGAAGATCTTCAGTGGCTGTCTAAACTGGCCGATGATATCGAAGCCGGGAAAATCGAAAAACATCCGAGGATAAAGAAGTTGCTCGATGAGCCGAGGGCTTCTTTGCATCAAAGGTGGGAACAACTGGAACAGATCAGCCAGAAACTGGAAAACATCGCTCACAAACAGCTGCGCAACATTCCGCTCTCTGAAATTGATACCTTTTTTGTAAAGTCCTATGGAGCGGAACTGGCGAGAGTCATGTTGTACGATGGAAACTCCTATCTTATTCCGCGCGACGATGCGCCACGGATCGTGGACGTCTATTCCAACATCGACAAAGGGAAACACCTGCAGGTCGGAATTTCCAGAGCCCGGAAAATGTATGTGCTCTATCCGTGGCAGGGCGCAACCATTCTGTGCGAAGGGGCCGTACTGCCCTACTACGAATTTGCGCACCCGACCCGCCTGAACGATGCTGAATGGAAACAGATGCTCGATTCAAAGACGCGCCCGTCCTTGCCGGACTGGCTCGAGCCGATCGTCAGCGGTGGAAACCTGAGCACGCCGAAATTAAAATAGCTTTACCGATGGTTGTCGACGGTCGGCGGGGTAGTGTTGCCGGAGGCCTGCAGATTCAGGGCTTCGGGGAATTGCTGATAATGCGCCCGTACGGCATCGGCGAGCTTTTGTTTCGTCGATTCGTCGATCGTGCAGGTCCCCATGTTTGGAAGTGCGCGAAGGAGTTTATCGAGCAGACGGTCCTGCGGTTCGGGCATGCGCGACTGCCAGGAGGCCAGTAGGTTTTTATCAATGCGCGGCGGAAGCGATCCAAGGATTCCGACATCGTTCTGCGCGTGGACCATCAGGCCGGTGGTGGTTCCGCGGTCGAGCGTGAGCACCTGAAAAAAGTATAGCGTGTGATAGGCCAGCTGGGCGGCGCGCTGTTCTTCCGATGCCTGGAAACCTTCCTGTTTTGTTTCTTCCAATAGTTGGAGATAGGTATCGATGGCGGCTTCGCCCACGCTGCGGGCCAGCTGAAGGTCGGCCTCAAAGTTGCCGGTGTTAAACTCTTCCAGATAGAAGTGCGTGATGCCGCGGTGACGCCCGAGGGCCGGGATGAAGAAGTAGCGATCGCCCTGCTCCGCCGCAGCTGGATACACATCCGGTGCGGCCTGTTTCAGGGCCGAAGCAAAGAGGTCGGCGTTTCCAGGGTTTGGAAGCGCGGGATTCAGGTCCGCCATCATACGCCAGTAGCCGGGCCCGTTTTTCATTTCAGTCCAGCTGATGTGAATATGCACCGAGGGCATGAGCGGATTGGCTGGATGAACGATGGTGGAAATGGCAGAGGCCGAGCCGAGCTTGCGGTCGGGATCATCGTCGTAGTGCACCTGCGAAACATTAACGGATGCTCGGCCGAGCAATTGCGTATCTTCGACCCCAAAGCGTTTCCCGCCGCCGTGCCGGCCTTCATCGCGCAGCCATTCCAACCTTTGGAATGTTGCGCCGCCTGTTTTTTCCAATCCCTGGACAAAACGGGATTGCAGCGATTCGACGAGGGCCAGTGCCTGCGTCGCCTGAGTGGATGAAGCGGAAGTCGGGTGCATAATTATTTCGAAATTTCCATTACATATCTAAAGCCGACATCGCTGGGTACGACCGGGGTGTCGGAGGAGTTACTGCAGGGCAGGAAGTTATCCGGTGTGGAAGCACTGCCACCTTTAATCTGGTAGAGATCGGTACTTTCCGGCAGCAGCGTCGAAGTCATTTCCCGAACATTACCGGCCATGTCGTAAGCATTGTAGACCGTAACATCGCGTTTAAAACTTCCGGGCGGTGCCCAGAAAGGAAAAATCTCCTTCCCCTGAACATTATATTTGGTGAGGGTCAGGTTTAAATTTTTATTATACCCATTGCCCCAGACATACGTGCGGCCATCCACCCCGCGCGCGGCTTTTTCCCATTCCTGCGCCGTCGGAAGCCGAACGGTTGCTCCAAACTGCCCGCTTTTCCATACACAAAATGCTTCCGCCGCATCCACGGTGATTCCAACCACCGGATATTCAGCCTTCAGACGCGGATCTTCGATTTCGCCATTCGCTGTCCAGGCATCTGTATATTTACGTTCACTGCGGCTGAACCGAAGTCGGCTCATATATTCTTCCTTCTTTTTCACGTCCGTCAGCGTTTTCCAAAATGCCAGATACTCCCCCACGGTGACTTCAGTTTCCTTGATGAAAAAGGCGGAAAGATCTACTTCGTGCTGGCGATAGAAACGTGAAAACGGGCCGCCGTATACGAATTTTCCGCCCGGAACAAATGCCATGCCGGCGGGAATTTCATCCGGAATATCCGGAGAGATCTCAACTTGTTCTCCATGCAGGATGTTGACGGGGTAAGGAAGAGACTGCCCATTCTTAAGCGTTAGCTGGAGCAAATAAGATCCTTCCGAAATGCTCTCTATTGTAATCGGGAATTCAGTCTCCTTTATAAGTGGATCACCCGTCAGCAGCATCCCGTCATCGTTTATATAGGGCATAACAACAACTTCATCTACATTCTCAGACCCGTTGATCACTAAACTGCCCATGCTCTCGATAATTTTCTGAACGTCATTCAGATACGCCTGATCTTCAGCATTTAACGGGCGCTTCCATGATTTGACTTTCTCGCTGCTCCACTGATGCCACAGCCGCGCGGTTTGGTAATCCTCGCGATACAGCGCAAAACCAATGAGATCCTTAATGGCGGTATGATATCCATCCACAACCGGCTGCCTTCTGCTGAATCGTGGAGGGACCGCTTCATAAAAACTGGTCGCAAGCTGATAATTCACATTCATTTCAGTAATGAGGTTTTCCAGCTGCTCTTCGAGATCGGTCTCTTTTTCCGAGCGCTGAATTGCAACAGTCGATACACGAAGAGATTTGAGCGCATCATAGGTCGCCCAGGCTTCATCCCGCAGCGCTTCTGCGATCTTCAGTTTCGCATTTCCATCTTCCAGATTCCCTTTGTATTCGCCGTACAACGCAGAAACCTGCACCGTACGAAGCAACAGGAGGGCAATAAGAACGGCACCGACTGCACTGGATTTTATCGGATTTCGCCGCATGGTCTTCCAGTAGCGGACATGCCGCGGCGCTTTATAAGCACTCACCTCTCGGTGCGCGATGTAGTTGCGGATATCCTCGGCAAAGTGTTCGACGGTTTGATAGCGGTTTTCCGGCAGATGCGCCATTGCTTTCATACAAATGGCATCGAGTTCACGCGGAATCTTCAGCTCCGGCCTGCGGTGGCGCGGGCGGATGAACCGCCCGTTTTTTACATTTTCCAGCAGCTTGCGAAGCTGCGTTCTCTCGAAAGGGGGAAGAAAGGTGAGTATGTGGTAGAGAATGGCGCCGAGACTGTAAACATCGCTCTGAAAATTAATGGCATCAATCTTTCCGTTCGCCTGCTCCGGCGACATATAATTCGGGGTGCCGGAAATGGCGCCGTCGAGTGTATTGGTCCCAACCTCAAACTCATCCATCCGCAACTGCACCGCGCTCTGGGTACCGTCTTGTTCATTCAGGCTCTTGACCAGCCCCCAATCCAGAATCAGTACCTCACCGTATGCACCGGCCATAATGTTCGCCGGTTTCAGATCGCGGTGAATGACGCCTTTACTATGTGCGTAAGCAACTCCGTTGCAAACGGCCAGAAAAACTTCCAGCAACACATTCATGGTATATTTTTTAAGATAGAAAGAGGTGTTGGATTCAAGCCGGTCAAGAATCTCTTTCAGCGTATCCCCTTCAATCTTCTTCATTGTGAAAAAGATTCCCAGCTCATCCATCACACCCATTTCATGCACCGGCATAATATTCGGATGTTCCAGCTGTGCCGTTCCGCGCGCTTCTTTGAGAAAACGGTCTACCACTTCCTCTTCTTCTCGAAACTGCTTTTTCAGCGATTTAATGGCCACTTCCCGGCCCAGCAGGGTATCAAGCGCGCTGTGAACTTCGCCGAAGGAACCTTTGCCAAGAGGCTTGATAGAGGAGTAATGCCGGCCCGGCTGTTCTATCTTCACTGAAAGGATCTTCTTTACATTTCCAAGTTCCAGCGACGAGCCAAGCCCGACTGTTTCGGCGGATGTATCGGTGAGCGAGTGATTCTGATCCGGGGCGGAAGGTTCCATTTCATTCTCCAAGTCCGGGATTTTAGGCAAAACAAATCCCGGGGTCACGGATTAAAAATCGCTATGTTTCAGGATCGTACAGCCGTTGAATCGGCTAACGCGGGGAGACGTCCATCACATACCGGAAGCCGACATCCGTTGGGAATACATCCGTATCGGATGAGATAACAGTGCACGACGAAAAAGATGCCGGTGTTGAAGCGCTGCCGCCACGGATCTGGCAGGTTCCGTTCGCCGTTGAAACATATTCGCGAACATTGCCACCCATATCGCGAACATTATAGACGGAGATATCCCGGCTGAATGCACCCGGCGGTGCCCAGAAAGGATACGCTTCCTTTCCTTTCTCATTTTCCAGCGTCAACGCCAGATTTTCTGACGCATCAAACCCATAGCCCCATGGATAGGTGCGTCCATCCACGCCCCGGGCCGCCTTTTCCCATTCAAACTCCGTCGGTAGCCGGATGATTTCTCCGGTCTGGCGGCTCTTCCATTCACAATAGGCCGCGGCCGCTTCGCAGGTAATTCCAACCACCGGATAGTCAGGCTTCAAGCGAGCATCCATAAGATTACCGTCTGCATCCCAGGCATCCATTACGGCATCCTCTTCTGAAAAACGAATCCGGCTCATCATGCTCGATTTTTCTTCCGGATCAAACAGGCTTTTCCAGAACTCAAGATAGTCTGCAACCGTGACCTCCCCTGTTTTGATATAGAAGGACGGCAGTGTTCGTTCATGCTCACGATACAGAGGCGATTCCTCCCCCCCGCAGATAAACGGTCCGCCAGGCACAAAGGCCAACCCCGGAACCATCCGCGGCGGAATTTCCAGCGTCACCACCTTCTCTTCACCCGGCGCAATGTGAACCGGATACGGGAAAAATCCGCCTTCCGAGCCGGTAATCATGATCAGATACGACCCTTTTTCAATGTCGGGAATACTATATGGAAACGTACTGGAGCGTCCGGCATGATTCGCCAAAACCAGCCGCGAACCATCCAGCTTCAACGCCCATACAATGATCTCATAAACATCGTCCCCGGCATTAATTTCAAGCTGTCCGCTGCCTTTAATGAGCGGCTTCATCTCAAGAAGCAGTGCATTTACGTGGGAACTGTTAAACCAGCGGCGGGCCTGTTCGTAGCTGTTGCGCTCCAAAGCCGCTTCAAAACTCGCGCGCGCGGCATCCACAAACCAGGTTTGAACCGAGTCTATGGAGCGGTATCGATAGGCGATGGTGCTGAAGCAATTATTCAATGCAGCGAAGCACGCATCCAGCTCTCCGGACACGACACTCAGCTGATCCCTCAGCGCCTGTTCTTCCTCCGACACCTCAATGCCGACCGCATCGCCGAACTTGGTCTGAAGATTCGTATAAATCTGCAGCGCCTGCGCATTCAGCGCATTCATTTCAACGCGCAGCTCTCTGGCATACGCTGTGGTCTCGTCAAATACCTGTCGATCCTTGAAACGGTCAATCACCACAGAGCCGACGAATGAAACGAGAGCAATGGCAATGATGCCGATTTGGAACGGATTACGCCAATGCTTCGCCACACCCAAAGTGATACGGCGCTTGCTTTCGCGCGTTTTCACTTTTTTCCGCCACTTTTTGGGGGTCAGATCCACCGTTATAATCCGCGACTCTTAGCCCGCAATCCAGGCGCGAACATCGTCGGAAAGCGGGAGGACGGATTCAACCACACATTTTCCTTCCGGAACCTCCACTCGATCGCCTGCGCCATGTCCCATCAGCGCTTTGGCCAAACGGGTTTCACTCGATATAATCGAAAGCTCCTCATCCTGATCCCATGAACCGAGAATGTAGTAGGTTTCAACGGTGTCGGACCCTTCATAGCTGAGTTCAACACCAACTCCTGCTGTAACGACTTCCGAAGATACCGTGACGAAGTCAGTCGGCTTCACTTTTTCGAGATCTTCCGCCAGCTGCGCTCCCTGAGCCATCAACAGACCCTGACGTTCTTTGGCATATTTAAACTCGGCATTTTCGCGAAGGTCGCCATGGCTGCGCGCCACTTCAATTTCCTTCGAGTTTTCCGGAATCTCAACCGTCATGATCTTCTCAAGCTGTTTCTGGCGTTGCGTGTAGCTACGAGTCGAAGTCTGCAGCACCTCTCTCTTGGAAGCGGCAGCCGCCTGACCGGCCGTCGGCAGGATGATATCCTGCAGTTCCGGGAATTTACGCAGAATCTTAGCGATCACAGACTTGCGATCCAGTGCATCCCAGCCCTGCCCTTCATGCGTCCGGCGCATGAAGTCGCGGCGTTGCTGTTCCGTCATAGCGCCCATCACATCGTGGAGCCACTCTTCGGTCTGGAACCGTTCGCGCAACTGGTTCTGAGCCCGGAGCATGGCCCCGGCAACATTCACTTCCAGCGCTTCCTGAATACGGAAGGCCAGATCGCCTTTGGAGATCAGGTTCCACTTTTCAACATAATCGGGCGAGCGCTGACACCACAGCAGCATCGGTGCGCTGGCTTTACGGCGGGCAACGGCGGAGGTCATGATCTGCTTCACATCCTCTTCCACATCGTTGGCAATCAAAGCCGCCATAATTTCATTCAGAACCGGGTGGCTCACCACCGGAATCACTTTGCTCAGCGTCGCCGTGACCGCTTCCTTGTCATTCTCAATCAGAATGGTGAGCAGCGCCTGCAGCTGGCGCGAAGGCAGCCGGTCCAGCGTATCAACCAGATTGTCGGCAATCAGATCATGAATCAGCTTTTCGGTATCCAGATCCGTCGGTTCAATCTGGAAGGTCCGGGCATAAATAAAGCCTTCCGCTTTCCATTCCGGACGAGCTGATGGAGCCCCGTTGATGATGAACGAAAGCCGGTTCGCCAGTGTTTCCTGAGCAAATTCAGAAGAGGTATCGATCCCCTTTTCGATGATTTCCTTAAACCGTTCGAAGAGCCCTTCAATATCCCGCTCCTGACCGATCATTGCGAACCACTCGTCATCGTAGGCAAGACCGCCTTTATGGAAGACAATATTATCAGAGCGTTTTTTGGGAATCTCAACCGAAGCATCATTTTTCAGACCTTTTCGCGCCGCTTCCCAGAATTTTTTCCACTTCGCTTCCGGCATGATGGAAGGCACCATTTTTTCCATCAATCGGGTAATGGACATATTGCCATAGCTGCTCAGGGTGGCTTTCACCACTTCGGCCGGTTCCTCTTTGAGCATACGCTTGAGCTCATCCGGGTTATTGTGCTTGATCGCCATGATGTGATCATCATCCAGCAGCTCGAGTGCTTCAGCCGCATAGCTGAACGCCATTTCGTGCTCACCCTTGCGCTCAAAATCAATTTCAAGCATGGCGTAAAAGTGGTCAATATCGTCGATAATACCGAAGCCCCAGGTTTCGTTATAACAAAGCAGGCCGGTTTTCAGGGAACGGAGAAACGCGAGACGCTCGAAACATGTTGCGATCGGAAGGCTTCCGCCAAAACCCGCAGGTTCAATCATACGAACTGCGTTCCGGTTTTTGGAAAGTAATTTTTTCAGCGTTTCAGGAATATCCTCGATTTTACCTCGGGCTCCCAGCCAGGAGAGCACCACCAGCGCATCGTCAATCTTTTCGGCTTCCACCAGCTTCTGATACAGCTCCATGGCCCCGTTATCCGCTTCAACCGGGCGTTCAGCTTCCACCAGCCCGTTCAGCGCCTCTAACAGCTCAACCTTCTTAATTTCGCCGTCAGCCAGCCCGACAATCCACTCTTCGTTAATTGATTCCAAATCCATTGCGTATGCCTCCTGAAAAATTAGCGGCGAAATATAACGCTTTTTCCAGACACTGGAAAACGTTTTCGACGCTTTTCCAATGGTTGGAAAAATAAAAAAACGGACCGAACAGCCCTGAATTCAGAACCCTTCTAAGCGACGCATCACAATCGAAAACGCCCGGCCGGCCGGGCGTGCTCACCCGAGGCGTCTGAAAAGAACCCCCAGAACGGCAAAAAGCATGGCAAGAAACACGAAGGTATGACGCACAGAAACGTAGCGCCATACCGCATCGTCGCGCTGTGTAAGCGTGTCGGCATCGAGCGCGGGCAATGCGGCAATGCCCGCATCCGCCACGCTGGACAGCCGGTATTCCTCGGGATAGTCGCGCCGCCAGCTCAGCAGGCGGGTCGCGCCGGTTTCCTGATCCAGCAGACGGATCGAGCTGTTCTGTTTTTCCTTCATCGGCAGGAAAACTTCGTAACGACCGAGTCCAACCTGGCGCGGTTCCAGCAGCTGCTCGCCCCCGTATTCCATCAGCGCCACGCCATTCCAATCGACCTCATTGACCGGTCGCAGGCCCGCGTCGCGCCGTTCCACCCACAGCCGCAGCCCGGTCGGCTCCTCACTCGTCCGGACTGCAATACCCGCGCCACGATCCTTGCGAACACAGCGCCGCAAAATCTGCGCCCAGAACGGGCCAAAGCCTTTCCACTCGACCCACTCGCCCGCCCACATATCCGAGGCGTCGGACGTAAATGCCATGCCGACCCCGAGGCCGTACTGGCCCGATGCAAGCAGCGGATCGCCTCCCTCGGTGATGAGGTGTATGAGCGCCGCAGGTTTCAGCCGCGTCATCACATAGCCCAGCAAATACGGTGCGTCGTCGAAGTCGACGCCCTCCAGAAAGCCGAGCGTATTGACGGCCACCGGTATAAACGGCTCTTCTTTGATCGCAGAGCGCGACACCGCCATGGTCTCCTTCGTGAAAATCCGCGGAACACTGGAAGGGTCCATCGTTTCGTAATACCGACCGCGACCAATCTGCGCGATCCGTTTCAGCAGCTCCCGCGCCGCGCCGCCGCCCAGGGCCACGGTGGAAACCGTAATTCCCGAAAGCGCCATGCTCTCCGAAATCCCCTCTGCATCTCCCGGAGCGCTTTGGCCGTCGGTCAGCAGAATCATATGCCGCACCCGCGTGCCGGCGGAACGCAGCATGCGTTCGCCCTCCACCATGCCGGGATAGATGCTCGTGCCGCCGCCCGCCTGCAGCGAATCAATTGCATCCTGAACGCGGCCGACATCCGAGGCCGGCGTCATTTCGCACGCAATGAACGGCTGCGAGTCGAAACCGATCACACCGATTTTATCGCGGGGCCCCAGCAGCTCAACAGTCGCTTTTGCCGCCTGTCGCGCCAGCTCGATCGGCACACCGCTCATGCTGCCGGATTTATCAATCACCAGCGCCATCGCCATCGACGGTGTCTCTTTTTCTTTCTCAAACCGCGAGGTGATCGGCAGTACCTCCTCCACCGGCGTTTGATAATAGCCGCCCAGACCGAAACTGTTTTCCGAACCCAGCATCAGCAAGCCGCCGCCGAAGTCGGTCACGTAGCGCTTTAATGAATGCATCGCTCGCTCTGGAATATCGGTTGCGGGGATATCCGCCAAAACAATCGCATCAAACTTCAACAATTCATCGAGCGTCGCGGGTAATCCGATCGGCGCACGGACTTCCACCCCAAAACCCTGCTTTTCCAGCGCGGAGCGGAAATGCCGCATCGACCTCGGTTTTTCATGCAGCACCAGCACGCGCGCCCGACCGATGATCGCGACCTCGCACCCAGCCTGATTATTCAAAGGAAAATGATCCTGTTCCGGAACCAGTTCCACCTGCCACACCGGTGCGTCGTCCATCCCGACCACCACATCGAACGCAAACCGGTTGTCACCCTCCGGCGTCAGCTCGACCTCCTGCGACGCACGCGCCACGCCGCGATTGAGCAACCGCACCTTCGCCTTCATCGGCACATTGGCCGTCAACCGGGTCTTCAGGCGCAGGCGCTCGCCGGCATACACCGCATGCGCGGAAGGAACCACCTCCACCACCGCCGCCTCCGGCCGGCTTTCGCGGCGCAGCTGTTCGAACTGAATCAATGCGCCTTCCTTCTCTAAACGTTTCAACTCGTTTTCCACCGGATCAGTGGTGGGTACGCCGTCGGAATACAAAACCACCCGATGTGCCTTACCGGCGGGAAAGCTCAACCGCGCTGATCGCAGGGCGGCGGCCAGACGTGTCTCCCGGCGGAACTGATCATCCGCCAACGTGTCGCACCACGTTTCCAAGGTCTGTAAAGCGTCCTCTGGATCCACCTCGCGTGCCCCGTCGGCAAAAATAAAAACGGCCGACGAATCGCCGGCATGCAACTGCTCGTTCATCTCGATGACATGCTGCATCGCCGCAATGCACTCCTCGAGATCGACCGACTCGGACACATCCACCAGATGCGCCACATGAATCGCCTTCGATGGTTTGTTCAGATAGGGACCGCATAACGCAAGAATCACGCAGACGAGTGCGAGGCAGCGAAAAGCGAAAGAGAGCCGTCTCCACCACTTCGGTCGATCCGAAAGAGTGAACCAATACGCAACACCGATCAAAACCGGCACGAGCAGCCACCACAGGGGCGTGAGTGAGATAAACTCCATCATCCGACCTTCCTCCGGTGATACAGCGCGCACTCCAGCGCCATGAGCAGCAGGGCCGCCGCCAAAAACCAATCCGACAGCGGGAAGCCGCCCGTCACCACGGCAACGTCTTCAACCTCAATCGTAGCGGCCATGCCGGATTCTGCAACCGGCGCGCCGCCGCACGCCACCGTCAGCCGGTTCGTGCCGCTCGTTACCTCATAAAATCCAAAACGCTCCAACGGCCCGAAGCGCCCGCCGGAGAATGCAATGACCTCGCCATCCGGCGTGCTCACCTCGCCCACCTCGAAACCTGCGGGAAGTTCCGCCACCGCTCCGGCTGGAAGCATGGAATACGGCGCGTCCTCCAGATTCATCAACTCCGCTGCCGTGGACCAGATCAGTACCGGAAACAGCGGATGCAAAAAGAAATGGTTTAACGCTGGATCAAAATTAAACACATATGCAGTCGAACCGTCCGAAGAGGTTTTATAAACAAGCGGTGTGCCATCGTCCGTCTCCACCACCACGATCGACTGTTCCGGTGGAACGATATCGCGCACGCCATTAAATACCATTCCGTCGAGATCGGCGTACCGTGCCAGCGGATGCTCGGGCAGTAAAACGCGCGCGGTCGCCTCGGTCGGTTCACCGCTCACACTTTGCCAGAATGCAGATGCCCCGGTCGGCGCAAAAACAGCCAACCGTTCCGTCGAAGCCGCGTCAACTTCGCCGCGATACAGCGTGAGTGCCGGATTTTCATCCGTCAGCATGAGTCCCGACACGCCCTCGCCAAAGGCCTCCACGCACAAGCGCCAGAAGGCGCGGGTTTCCGGCGCCCGTACCGCCACACGCACCGGCGATGCTTCCTGCACCACCGCACGGGCCACGTTGTCGCGCTCCAGCGCATCGTCGATTTCCAACGTAAGAATCCAACGTCCCGCATCGCCGTTGGGCAGCTCCAGAATTTCCGGCTCGTTTAATCCCGGTTGGAGGATCAGCGGAAAAATACGCCGAATGTCGTCCGCCGTTTCATGAGTTAAAACCGCGTCAACCTCCATCTCTTTTTCGGCGCTGGAAAAGACCTGAAAGAAAATACCCAGCGGCCGGTCCGCCCCAGGGATGCGCTGGACATCGAACGCGGTGATGCCGACGTTGTCCCCGGGCTCGCCGACCTTGACCAGCTCGATTCCTTCGGGCAGCTGATCCGCGCCTGCGAAGCAGCCATCGGAAAAAAGAATCACGCGGCGGGTTCCATTGGTATCGCCGGGACCAAAAAAGTGATCCAGCGCAGCAATGTTCAGCGGCGCATCGGATCCTTGAATTGCATCCAGCCCCTTTGACAGCTCGCGGCGGCTGGCCGTAAAACCGGAAGCGGAAACGAGCTCCTCGCCCAATGCGAACACCGAAGCGCGCCCGCCCGCCGGCAACGAACGCGCCAGCCCCATCGCGGCGCGGCGTGCTTCCGCCAGCCGATCGGCCGCGTTCATACTTAAACTGTTGTCGACGATCAGCACCAGTCGTTCCGCCGATGCGCCGTTACGCGAAACGGGGCGTGCCAGCGCAAGCACCAGTAAAATAAATGCGAGCGTCATCAGCGCAAGGCTGAGCCAGTCGCGCAGCTTTTGCAGCCACGAGGCAGCACGGCGCTCCTGAAAAACACCCTGCCATAGAAACCAGGCGCTAGTTTTACGGCGGCGCGGCCGCACCTTGATCAGATACACCACCGCCAACGGCGCGAGCGCAAGCAGCGCCCATAAAAACTGGGGAAGCAGGAAGGTCACGCCACAAGCCCGCCTTTCCGAAGAATGACTTCCACCACGCGATCAAACGGAGCGTCGCTGAACGCCTGAACGTAGCCCACACCGCGTCGCGCACATTCGCGCTGCAGCCCGTCGTTCCATTCCTTCACTGCGGCGGCATAACGCGCAACTTCGGCCGCCGTGATGGTCACCTTGCGGCGCGCACCGGTTTCGCAACATTCCATTTCCACATCGCCCTTCCAGTCGCACTTCATTTCAGCAGGATCCAATGTCTGAATAAAAAAGACATCGTGCCGTCCCCATTGAAGCCGCTTCACTGCTTCGGCATATCCCGCCGGTGCAAAGAAATCTGAGACCAGCACACACACGCCCGGCCGCTTGACCCGGCGTTGAAACTCGGAGGCGCACGCGGAGAGATCGGTATCCTTTCCGACGAGGGGCGCCTCCTCGAGCGCGCGCAGCATGGGGAACACTTTGCCGCGTCCGTGTGCCGACGGAAGCAAAGGCGTCAACCGATCCGCAACCGCATGCACACACACCTTGTCGTGACACGAGAGCGCAATGTAGGCGAGTGCGGCCACCACCTGCCGCGCAAATAAAAATTTGGTTTCCATCGACGGACTGCAGTCGAGCAGGAAGTGAACAGTGACGTCCTCTTCCAGCTCATAGAGTTTCACGACGAGCGCCTCCAACCGACCGTAGATATTCCAATCGACGTGGCGATAGTCATCGCCCGCGTGATATTCAGCGTAGTCGGCAAAGTTGAGCCCGCTCCCCTTTTTCATGCTACGCCGGTCGGCACGCATGGATCCGCCCAGCACTTTGCGCGTGAGCAGGAACAGGGTTTCAAGCCGTCTGAGAAATTCCGGATCGGTTAGCATCAGTCGGTCAGTCCCCGGATGATGTCGGCAGTCGAAACGCCTTCGGCTTCACCTTCGAAGTTGAGCAGAACGCGATGACAAAGCGCGGGAACCGCAACAGCATTCACATCCTCTTTCGCAACGTGATACCGCCCTTCCGTCAGTGCGCGGACCCGAGCGGCGGAGATCAGAGTTTGTGCGGCACGCGGCGAGGCACCGTAGCGCACGAAGCGGGCAACATCGCGCGGAGCGGTGGCATTGTCCGGATGCGTGGCAAGCACGAGGCCCACCAGATAGTCGCGGACTTCCGTTGCAACGGTTACCCGCCGGGCCACTTGTTCCATCTCCAGCAGTTGCGCACCATCGATCACCTTACTGATCACGGGTGCTTCGATGCCGGTGGTGCGGTCCAGAATCAAACCCATTTCAGCATGGGTCGGGAGCTCGACCGAGAGTTTAAAAAAGAAGCGGTCGAGCTGAGCCTCGGGCAAGGGATAGGTGCCGTCCATCTCGATCGGGTTCTGGGTTGCCAGTACAAAATAGGGCCGGTCCAGCCGATGACAAATACCACCGATCGTGACCGTTTTTTCCTGCATCGTTTCAAGCAGGGCGGATTGTGTTTTCGGCGTGGCGCGGTTGATCTCATCCGCGAGCAGAATATTCGTAAAGATCGGGCCCTTCTGAAAATCGAACACCTTGGATCCGTCGCGATCGATCAGAATGTTTGTTCCCAGAATATCTGCCGGAAGCAGGTCCGGTGTAAACTGCACCCGTTTAAAGTCGAGGTCCATCACTTGAGCAAGGGTGTGCACCAACGCGGTTTTTCCAAGGCCTGGAACGCCTTCAAGCAGCACGTGCCCGCCGGCAATCACCGCCATCAGCACCCGATCAACGATCTCGTCCTGCCCCACAATGAAGCGTCCGATCTCCTCTTTGGTCGACTTAAAGCGTTCCGCAAACAGCTCCGCCGCCTGCTCCACCGTCTTATTCTTTTCCATCACTTGCTCCTTCGTTGATCCGTTTTTCCAATTCATGAATCCGTTCGAAATAGGTTTTCACTCCGTGCTTCATTTCCTCGGGCACATCATCGCGCCGCACAAACGCCTCCATCTGACGCTCACGGGCAACCGCCCCGTTATCGCCGCCCGCCGCCGTCGCAACACCGGCGCCGCTGAATGCGTCCTCAATCACTTTTTCCGACTCGCCCTCGCCCAGCAGGCCCGACAAATGTTCCAACTCCCCATCCGAAGGGCTCTCGGCATCGGGCCCGCGACGCGAACGATCCACGCCTTCGCCCCAACCGTCACCGCCGGGTTGTTGGCCCTCACCGCCCTGCCCGGGGCCTTCGCCATTCATTCGGTTCTGTCCCTGCGCCAAACTTTCGCGCAGCCGGTCCAAGGCCGACTGTGCATTGCTCTTCGCCTGTACCTGCCGCATCCCGTCGCCGCTCTTATTCATTGCGTCGTTGACGCTGGCTTTGCTCTCGTTCGAGGCCTTCCCCTGTTCGCCGGCCTCGTTGGCCATCTTTTTAATCTCGCGGCTCATTTCATTTGCCGAGCGCCGGCTGCCGCTTTCGTTGTTCGACATCGACTTCTCGGCCTCACCAATCCGCGCCGCGAGTTTTTCCAGCGCCTCGCGCTCCGCGGCCGACGACGGATCGTTCAACCGCATGCTCTCCAGAGCTGAAGCCGCCTGTTTATAATCGCTGTTCGAAAGCGCTTCACCGATTGCAGCGGTCTCGCGCCCCTCGCTAAGATATTCCGCCAGTTCCTTCAAATAGCTCTCATCCGCCCGGGTATCGAACTGCCCGCTCATCTTTGCGAGCTCCCGATCAATTTCCGAAAGCGCTCGCATTACGGCCCGGCGATCGCCGCCTCCCTCGAATTGCTCTACGGCACTTTTAAGCGCAGGGTCTTCGAGCATCTCCTTTATCTCGGGATCGGCCTCCTCGATCATCCGCTCGTATTCCTCTTTCAAATCTTCTGCAACCTCTGTCGAGAGCGCCATGGTAGTCTCCGCTTCGGCCCGGACTGTTTTCACTTCCGTGGAGTCGTCGATAAATAATAAACCGCCCACCAAAACGATCAATACCCCGGCAAGTCCCCAAAGACGCCGACGCGTCTGCCGACGCGCCGAAGCGGGATCGTGGCCTTCCAGCTTACGAGCGGTATGGTCGATCTGCAGCGCGTGAATCTCTTCGTTCCGCCCGGCACGAATGTGCTCGTCCGCAGTAATCAGTCCCTCCTTAATGTTGAAGAAATGATCCAGTCGCCCCACGGCACGCAAGTGGGAATATCGGAACCGGGCATAGACTCCCCACGCCACCAAGGTAGCCACAACCAACGGCACGAATAATATAAGCGGAGCAACGCGGTGACCCCGCAAAAGAAAAGAGAGTTCTAGCGCCAGCGCCACGACACTGAATGCAAATGCCGCGAACAATGCTGCCCGCGCCCGTTCGCCCGCATTCAGATGCTCCCGTCCCGCCGCAGCAAAATCCTGCACTCTGTTCTTCGATTCGCTCATATCACGCGCATTTTCCACTTAATGTCATGGCTCAGAAAACTTCGTCATTCCTGAAGGTATCATCTCCGATACGATCGGCTTCCACTTCCCTGTATCCAGAGAATATGGATACGTTCCTGGTATGAATGCCGCAGCCTCATTCCAATTATACCGTCCAAAATATCCCCCGGGTGCCTGGTCCTTATAAATCAGCACTGCATCGCAAAATTCGCCGATCAATTCCTGAAGCCGGGCCTCGTCGGGTTCGGCACCCACCTCGCCTGAGTAGAGAAGAAAGCAACCGAACAAAAGATCGAACCGCGCTGTGGCCACATTCCACTTTCCTTTAAAATCGTCTGCGTTCCCAGACACTCCAAATACGGCGGGAGCAACATGGCTGATCGTTTCCCGAACCCGGGTAACCGGAATCTCTTTTGAAACCTCCTCGAGAAGGGACTGGAATTTGTAATGCTCCACCGGGGTTAGCCGCGCGTATCGAGATGGCGGAACCACGTGTTTACCGCTAAGCATCGCTTCGACCATTTCTTTATCATCGCGGGACGGAATATCCAGCAACCATGTGGCGCGTTCCGAGCTCAACCCCATCTCCGGCAACGCCTCATAAAAGTCCATGATCTCGTCCAGCCGCCCGGCATTCAGCAGACTTAACACATAGACCTCGAACGCAACCTCCTCCGGTTTAGAGAAGCCCTGCCACCCCCCCTTCATTTTGGAAATGATCCCCGCCGCCCACTTCTCCAGTAAGGGATCGGGCCCCGTGTCATTAATGACTCCGGCCTTTTCAAGCCAATCACGGCTACACGCCATCCAAAGCACATTCGTAAAGGTCTGTTCGTTAAACTGCGTGGCAAAGGGTTCGAAATCCACGGCACGCCCTTCCTCGGCTTTGAGCCACTCAAAATAAATTCCTGCAGCCAAGCGTAAGTCGGGATCCTCGACCTGCGCCAGTAACGCGTTTAACTGATCCTCATCGACTGCGAAGCCGTGGTCTGCCATCCATTCAGAACGCACCTGTTCTGTGAGCCAGGGTTCCAACCATTGGAGACACCAATCCAGTTTCCCCTGATTCAACGCATGCCTGAACATGCCGGCATGCGTTCCGGCATTCAAGACGTCGTCATTCAGCAACTGATCGAAATCATCGGTGCGCTCTAAGGCGGCCAGCGTTGGCATCAACTCACTCAGCTTTAAAACGGACTGCGACCTTTCGCGCGGAGTCATTGCCGCGTACGTGCTCATCAGTCGATCAACACATGGGTTGTAAATCGTCGCATCCGCCGACCCAGCCAACGCCGGAGCAATCCGGAGTATGGCCTCCTCCATCGATTCCATGAGTTCCGGATTCCGTCCCAGTGCGGCGACCACGGCGCGACGGCTCGCGGGGCTCATGACTTCTGCAATCGAAACCGATTTAAGAGCCACTGCAAAATCGAGGATCTCGATATCATCCAAATCGTCGCGGGTGAGATAGCGTTCGATATCTCGCGTCCGCTGTTCCCTGGAGCGGCACGTATCCTGAAAAGGCCTGCGGGCGCTGATCAATGCCATCGCATGCGCAACCATCCGATTGTTTTGGTCCTTTTCATCGAAGAACTGCTCCAGTTCCGGAGTCCAGCGATAGTTCTGCAGCACACGATGAACGGGGACGAAGCCCTTGAATGCGGGATTGAACCAAAGATCGAAATTGACCGCGAGCTCGCGTTCCGCGGCGTAATCCAAATCATAGGTAAGATATTTGTAATACCATGTGTCGTGCTTCTTCCTTTTCGCCCATTGCGTTGCCATGTTCTCGTCGAACTTCGCATAAGCCGCTGCCCGTTCCGCAGCGGGCAGCGC
The DNA here is from genome assembly GCA_029432815.1 of Pontiellaceae bacterium B1224. GTDB lineage: Bacteria > Verrucomicrobiota > Kiritimatiellia > Kiritimatiellales > Pontiellaceae > Pontiella. Next base: position 73,671 of record JAROBA010000023.1, read on the forward strand.
GCGCAGGGTCGCCAGTTGTTGCTCGCACCAATCCACTGCGCCACTTTCAAGCGCTGCGGCAAAAATTTCGGAATTGAGTTCCTTCTCCGAATGCTGATCCATGATTGCCTCCGCCTCATCACCACGCCCCATTGCGCAGAGGATTCGGATCGATTTTGCAGCGGCGGCCGTGTCGTCGTTTTGTTGCAGTGATTTCAGTAATATCTCATAACAGGCGAACTCCTCCTCGCTGACAGGAACCGGGAACACCAACAGATAATTCTCCAGTTGCTCATTAATGAGCTCCGGATTATTTGTGAGCGCGAGCAAGGCGGGCAAATGGTTTTTCATCTGGTTGAGTACGGGTTCCACCGAGCCCTCGGCCAACCCATACTGGATGAAACGTATTTTTTCCACATCGTCCAGATCCGCCCGCGCCAGGTAAGCCTCGATATCGGCCGTTCGTCGATCGGGGACCAGTTGGGAATACCTTTCCAGATAGTTCAGGCTGATGCTCGCCTTCAGTTGCGCGAGCATCAGGGAGTCGTCCTCGATACCGTGGAGATACTGCAGCAAGGCTGCGGTTTCATCCGGCGTGGAAAAATGAATCGAGAACCACTGACGGAACGTTTGATGTAAGGGAAGAAACTCCGTGGGGCTCGCTTTTTCCGTTATCTCATTAAACAGATCGATACGGGCCCGCAGGCGTGCCTCGGGTTGGCTGAAACCTTCCGCAATATATTTATCCCACCGTTTTGTCAGCTCTTTCTGCATGAGTTGACCGGAGATGTCCCCGTCAAATTTTTTATACGCCGCCATCCGGGCCGCAGGGTCGAGCTTTTCCCATTCCATATCGGACGCGTCGAAGGAAAGATATCCCATGGACCGCCGTGTTTTCGCCATGGAGGCATTGGAATCCCGCAACTGCTCAAGGGTCAACGCGGTGTCCCATGCCTTCTTTTCGAGCGCCTCGTCGCCGGCGTTTAAACAGCATTTGATCAGGTGCCGGGCCCCGTTTTGTCGCCTGCTACCGTTATAGTGTTCACGCGTTGCCGATGCCGCGAGTTCGTCCAGCATCGACTCTAAACGCTCCCAATCTTCCTGTTCCGCCAGCAGGTCGAAATAAGCGATGTAGGCGTCTATATCAATATCGCCGCCTAGGAGCACAGTTTGAAAATCAACGATCTCCACATATTTCAGGAAGAGTTCGTCAGCATCCAGTTTAACGTTGCCATGATTCCGCATACGCAACAGCCAGCGCGCCATTTCGCGGTCCTCTACTGCGGCAACGGCTTCCCCGTAACATTTTTTCCAATGTTCGGAATCCAGCGTCGTTCCTTCATCGGTTCGAACGGGAAATGCCGCAAGGTAGACGGAAAGAAACGTTTTCTGACGACCGTCCTCCACCCCGGCAGCAAACTGTTCCCGCCAGGAAACCGCGCTCTCGGGAATCCACACATTATTCATCGAAAATTGTGAATTGGCATTAGACAGCTTACCCGGCAACGCCTGCTCTACAAAATCGTAATAGCCGTGCCGCAGCGCAATCGCGTAGGTCTGCGGATACCTTCCAATCGCCTGATTTCCCAAAAGTAGGCGCGCATCATCGTCGAGCCCGTTCGCGGACGTCAGTTCAACCAGGCGGTAGATGGTGTCGCGGTTGGACGGTGCGCCATCGACGCGTTCCGCGCGCCACAGACTCAGCAACCGGCCAATCCATTCGGTTTTCTGATTTTCATCTTCCAGCGCAGCCACACGATCGATCAACAGGCGATATGAATCCGAAGGAAGCCGAATACTGCCATCCGCCTCCAGTGCGTCCACCAAACCGAACAGCAGTTCAGGAGCATTCAACACCTCGGGCTTGTTGTTTCCCAGGCCATTCAGAATTGAATAGATTCGCACCCGGTTTCGCGCAGGTTGATCCGCGTCCATGAAATAGGCGGCCAGCCACTCGGAGTCGGCGTTTTCCGGATCGAGATAAATATTGATCAGACGAGAGGCGTTGGAAACCGGGAACGCCTGCTCCACAACCCACTCCCCGAGTGCGGAGCGGTCCTGGCGATCCACGCGCATCGCCAGCTCCAAGGAGCTTTCCGGTGAAATTTCATCGCCTAGCGGAAGCAGAACAGCAAGTGCTTCCTGCGCCGCCGCCATTTTGGCTTCGCGCGAATCCATGCCTTCATCCCGGTAGCGACGTTCCAGCTGATGCCCCATCTGCCGCACATAGCTTTCCGTAAGCCATTCATAGGCGGGCACGCTGGCCATTTCTTCCACGGCGCTGATCACGAGTAGCGCCTCTTCCGCTGAATAGGAGGGGCGTTGAAAAACCTGCTGCAAAAGCTGGCGATCATTGTAGCCGGTATTGCCCTGGACCGCATAGGAAAGTCTCAGCATGCGGCGGCTCCGATCAATCAGAGCACGCGCCCTTTTCGGATCGGCCTCCACCAAGGGTCCCATGATCTGGCGCAGCTGCTGTAACGCGTGATTGGTATTGCGTAAATAGTCGGACAACCTGAATGCCAGCAGTTCGTCGGCCGCCTCCAAGATGAATACCTGCCTCCATGCGGCATACGCTTCGAGCACCTCGCCGGCATCCGCAGACAGGGTCGAAGCATTGATCGGCGTGTTGCGATAGGCCTCCATGAAAAAGAACCACTCATACATCCAATCAAACAGCTCCGGATTCTCCGCAACCGTTTCCAGATCATCGTTCAGCGTCGCGAGCATATTCGGCAAGCGCTTGCTCCAGGAATTATTTTCCACAACGGCCTTCATGAGCTCGCTGCCAAACGTCGGTTCTTCCAACTGATCAATCGCCTCCTGCAACGGTTTTCCGGCATCGCCGTTCAGCTGATCGCAAAGGCGACTCATCAGCGACTGATTGCCTCTGGAAAATGCGAAGAAGGGAAACTCCTCCCACGTACCCAGAAAGCCCATATGCTGCATCCACTCCACATTGGTGCCTTGATTCGCCATTTGGTTGATCATATTGTTCAATATGTATCCATGGCGCATTTTCCGTTCTATGGGATCTACCGCCTTGAAGAAAGCGGAGAGCGATTCCGTCGGAAGAGTAAGCGATTGGAAGACGCCCGAAATATGCTGATATTTCATATAGATCGTCTGCTGATTCTGGTGGTCGATGCTCGCAATGGCGGCAGAAGCTAAAATTTCCTGTTCCGCAGGTGTAAACAGTTCGTCGATGAAGCGGGAGAATACGGCACCGGCATCCACGTTTTCACCACTTGTGACCCATGCGGCGGCGAGCCCCCCGGCTCCAGACCAATCATTCTGCTCAACCCTTTTACTGATTGCTTCCCAAACCAACGGTTCAAGGTCATCGGAGCGGCCATCCTCCACATGATAACGAAGCAGCAACTTCAATACCGATCCCTGATTTCTCCCCCGTCCAGTTCCGTTCAGCAGCTCTTTCAGGTGCTCTTCGTAAAGGACGGCATCGTCCTCCTGGCAAATTTCCATCAGCGCGGACAAGGTGGTTTTTGAAATCCCGTCGTTCATCTCCTCCAGCAGCACGTCCGCATCGGACCAATCGCCGCGCCGCCGCAGCTCGTCGACATAAACCTCCAGTGGCTCACGCGCTTCGCCAGGGACCCCGGAGTTTGAATAGGAATAATACTGATTCGACGGGGCCGCTCCAAGCAGACGACGGGCAATCAGGAATGCTGCATCTTCATCGAGTGGTGCATCCGTAAAATCGACATAAGCCGTCCATTGCGAATAATGGTTTCCGCCCATGCCGGACAACCGCTCAGCACCCAGCTTCAGGATCTCAAGGTTGAGTTCACGGCGGCGCTGCTGAACCGCCGTGCGCGCCGCGTCCTTGCCATAATTCATGTTGTTGGGCAATTGTCCTGGAGAGAGTTCCCAGCTCTCGCCCAGCGATCCCTTCTCGGACGCATGGTTCAGAGCTGGTAACGCAATACTATTCTGCCCCGCCTGGTTGAAATACCAATTATTCCGTGCGCTGTTACTCAGTATATTGATGTATTGCTGAAGCATCTGTTCATCCAGCGTTTCATCAGCAGCGATCATTCCAAACACCAGTTCCGTCATGGCCAGCCGGTCTTCAAAACTCGTATTGTTATCGTACATGCGCTGCTGAAATGCATTGATGAATGCCTGGCGCTGCGAGCCTGAAAGTCCGTTCATGATCTCCAGTGCCCGGGCGGGATCGGTTTCGGCGAGCCCCACACAATATCGCGTTCGAACCCCCTCCCAGTCGGGCCGCGCCTCGGCGACCTGCGCATAGAGTTCCAACGCCTCTTCACTGCGGCCCACCAGATCCAGCGTAAAAGCATATTCGAACATTTCGCGCGGCGTCGGCTCGTGGTCGGCCGAAACGAACATTTCAAGGAAGCGCTCTTCCAGCCCGTGCTGCTGGATATATTGCAGACAGTTCTTCAAGACATGCTGATTCTGATTGTAGCCGCTTCTCTGGGGATGAATGGCCCGCAACGCCTCTGAACGCGCCATGATGGCCACCCGGGTCAATGCCGTATCGACGTCCTGCTGCTGATCAATCGCGGTTCGAATCTGCTGATAAAAATCGGGTGCCCGACGCTGAGAACGGCGGATCGACGAGTGGCGCGAGGCCGCAGATGACGCGTAGGAAGAGAAGCTCATATTTTTTGCAATTTCGTCCAGAGGAACCCCCAGCAGCTCCAGAAATCCAATCAACTTGATCCGCTCATTGCGGTCGTTCCATAATTTTGATTTTTTCAAATTATTCTGAATTTCAGCGTAGCGTTCGCGCTGGTCTGCAGGTATGGAATCGAGCCGCGCCGCCAAGGTCAGAATAACCGCATCCCACGCTTCCCGCTCGTCCGCGTCGGTCGTATCCGATGCACGCAGTTGAAGCACGCAGTCCATGGCCTGCTCCACCTTGTTGCTTACGGAATACCAGCAAGCGAGTGCAAAAAGATCATCCTCGGTTTTGGGTTCTTTCGCGGCCACCGCTTCAGCGGCGGCGTTCAGAATGCCGGCGTCCTTTTCCATTCGGCTCAACGCCAACCAACGGAAAAGCGAGTCGGTCGGACGCGCCCGTAACGTTTCAAGTATTTCTTCGGATTCCTCCGGAAATTGCTGCATCATATAGGTGGCCATGACGCTTGAATTCGGCAGCCAATTGGGAGGGAATGTAAACTGAAGCTGGTGCCTCCGTATCTGCTGCAGAGCCTGTTGCGTTGACATGCCCGGATAGTACATCGCAGCCTGTTCTGAAAGATCCTGCGGTGTGTTAAACACCTCCTCAGCCAGATCCAGTATGCCCGAATAATCATTTTCCATTTTGGCGCGGGCGGCTGCCAGCTGCAGTCTGATTTCCGGATTCAAACCCTCTGAAGCCAAATACTCCGCCTCGACCTTTTCAAATAGATCCACGACGGCCGGATACGCTGAATTGGTAGATGCAATGCCGGCAAGCGCCATGGCGCTAACACGCGTGAGGACCTCCAGATTTTCCTCCGTGATGTCGATGTGACCCACGCTGTCGACCACGAGCGGGAGCAAGTCGGGATAACGATGCTGAAAGCGCATCAATAAATTAAATGACAGCTCGGGATAATCCCCCGCAAGCTGAGCGATCGTTGTTCTGATTTCCTCTTCGGATTCGATGGTGTGCGAAGCAACGAGGGTGCGAAGCAAACGGATTTGCTCGTCCTCCGGATAGCACGTTTCCGCCTCATCCCACCATTCCGCCGAGTGTACCCCGCGGGCCGAGCGAATCGCCAGCAGTCCGAGATACGGCTGATGTTCATCCAGCGCGGCCGTGAGCGCGGCGCGCTCCTCTTCCGGTACGTCGGGCGCCAGCTCGCCCAGTTTCATGAGCGTGGCGGTTTCCAGTTCCTCCAGCGAATCCGGCACGTCCACGCTGACGGTCGGCGTGTTGTACCCGTTGTATCGCATGCGGCCGCTGCCCATTCCATACATGGCCAGGCTGTACATTTCCAGCAGTTCATCCGAAACCCACGCGCCGAACTGCATTTTCCATTGGGCCATCACGCGCTGTTTCTGCGCTTCCATGGAGGGATTTCCAAGCATTGGATTAGGGGCGTTAAAAGCCGACCAGCTCGCACCGGCCCCCGCACCGGGGCGCTCCTGTTCCACCTTCAACAACGCGGCAAACGCCTGCGCTGCCACAACGGGCCGCCCCTGCTCCTGCAGCAGACAGCCAACCAGAAAGGCAAGACGGTAGTCCTCCGGATTTTTTTCCGCCAGCTCAGCCAATGGTTTTTCAATGAGCTCAAAACAACCGGCCGAAATCAAACGCGCGGCCAGCGAAACCATTTCCTCCACGTTTTCCGAAATCCGGGGGTCCTCCACCATCGTTTGTGCCACGGCGGGCTCGCCATACAAGGCCTCGAATTCCACCAGCTTGGCGTATGCCCCCCCGTTCGGATCCAGATCGGCAATACGCAGCATGAGTTTGCGCGCCGCAACATAATCCCCGAGATCCTCCTCCAAAGCCGCTTTGGCTCTCAGAACAGATACATCGTTAGGCCGCAGTTCCAGTACACGGTCGAGAATTTCAGCACGCTCGTTGACGCGATGGTTCACACGATAGCACTCCGCGAGCGCCAGCAAGGGGAACGGCGAAGCCGGTGCGTTTTCTGAACGGATCTCCAGTTCCATGATCAGCTTATTGAGGCCGGTCTGCTGATTTAAACGAATGAGATCGGTCAGCCGCGTCATACGCCCTTCCAGCGTTTCTTCAGCATTGAGCAGACGCCAATAAAGCTGCTCGGCATCGGCCGTCCGCCCGCGGGTTTCATACAAGCGCCCCAGCGCCAGCTTAAGATCGATCGACTCATCGAAATACCGCGTCGCGGTGCGCATGGCATCGATGGCCTCGTTATATCGGTTCGCCGCAAGGAGCGCATCGCGCTCCAGTTCGTACGGCCGCGTTGCGTTAGGCGAAACTTTTTTCCAGTCCTCAATCCACTCCAGTGCTTCATCGGTGCGGCCGTCGCGGGTCAGCACCGGAACCAGCTCGCGAATCCAGAGGGCCCGCTGGGTCGGATTTCCTTCAATCAATTGAGTTAAAACCTGTTCCGCTTTTTCCCAGTCACGGGATTGTTTCGCGAGCGTTAGACGGCAGCGCAGCAGCATCTCGTTTCCGGGGTCGTTTTCCAGGGCGTTCAGTATAAGCTGATCGGCCCCCGCAGAATCGTTCGCCGCCACCCGCAATGCCACCAGCAGCCAGAACTCGTTTTCCGACCGTTCCGTGTTTGCCGAGAGTTTTTCAATCCACTCCGCAAGCTGCCCGTTCTTTTTAATTTCGTAGACCAGCGCGGCGGTAGCAAGTTCAAGTTCCTCGATGCTCTCTGCCGCCGCGATACGCGCTTGACCAATCTCCAACAACCCCTCGGGTTCCTGCATCGCAGATGTCGCCTCGAAAAGCGCGGTTAGATAACGGTAGTCCCCGCTGAAATCATCGGCCCGCAAATCCAGCAGCTGACAGGCCCGGCGAGGGTTGTTCGCCGCCAGCAGTATGGCCGAGAGGCGCGTCAGCGTTTCGGCATCGCAGTCCTTTGCAAGCCATTCATAATGCTTCCAGGCCAGCTCCAGATGCAGATAGCTCTCGCGCGAAAGGTGGGTGGCAACGGCCTCGCGGCCTTCGGGGGAATCGGGCCACTGCGCAAGCATGTCCAGATAGACGGAGGTGGCTTCGTCGTTAAGGCCGAAGCGTGCCAGCGAGCGCGCCACGTCCATATAATCCGATTCCGCCTTAGCAGATGCCTGCAGATAGGCCAGGCTCCACGCCAGTGCCTGTTCGTCGTCCCCGGCCTGATGACTCACATTGGCGAGCCGCGCACGGAGCGTATTGTCTTCCGGATAGCGCTCAACGAAACCTTCGAGGGTGGCAATGGCTTCTTCATAGCGCGCCATATCCAGCAGCATCTCGACATACCAGTCTTTGGTCTCGCGTGCATTCGGCATGAGCCGAACGAGCGCGCGGGCCGATTCAATCGCCTCGTCTTCGCGCCCTCTGACGCGCGCCAATTCGGCGCTGGCCTTGAGCAGCGTCGGGTTTCCCGGCCATTCCTCAAGCATTTCGTCCAGGCACTCGCGCAGTCCCGGAAGATTATCCTCGCCGAAATAGAGCAGCTCGATGCGGCTCATCACATCGCGGCGCAGCCACGATCCCTCTCCCGTGAGGGCAAACGCCTCGCGCAATCCCGCAATGGCATCGTCGCGCCGATCCACCCGAATGAGAATAGACGCCCGGCGCAAGCGCAGCATAACCTCCCGATAGGGATCCTTTGTGGCCTTGAGGAGGCGGTCGCAATTTGCGAGCGCTTCATCGTACAGGCCTTCCGCAAGCTGCATATCGAGCAGTTCCTCCGCAACATCCGGTTCCATGCCGGAAGCGGTCAGCAGACGCTCCCACGCGGCAAGCCCCTCCTGTTCCCGGCCGGACCGCAACAGGGAGCGTCCGAGCAGCTTGAGTGCATCGCGTTCGAGGTCGGCATCCGGCTTCCCGGCGAGCAATAGTTCCAATTCCTCGGCGGCGAGTTCATAGGCCCCCGACGCCGAATCGACCGACGCCTTGTAATACAGCAGCTCCAGCCAGTCCGGCTGCGCGTCAATGAGCTCTTCATACAACGCAGAAGCGCGGGCCGGTTCGCCGACCGCTTCATAATAGAACGCCAGCAGCGCACCGGCCATTTCGTCGTCGGACGCTTCCAGAAATGTTTCCAATGATTGGAGATCGTTGGATTCGACCCAACTGTTGAGAAAGCGATCAAAGAGATAGCCGGGTCGGGGTTTCCGAAGCAATATGCGATAATAATCGGCTGATTTCCCTTCCGGAAGAACCACCTCTTCCGCCGCATACACGCACGGCACCAAGAGCGCCGCAACCACCCAGATTCTCCATAACCACCGCATCAGCAACTCCCATGAAAACAATTGAACCAAGTATTGAATACATCGTATCCAAAGAAAGAGTACGGATCACTTACAATCCCAGTTTAATTTTACAATCGACTGATTCCGCGGAATACCGGGGCTCCGGGCGGCGGAGCCAGCAGGATGCCGGCGGTACAATTGCAGAACACTTGGGCCGGTCCGGGAGTCAGTCGTTCCAACGGCACATTTTTTCTATGCGGGAATCAATGCCCCAGTCATCCGCGTTTTTCACCTGCAATTTCGCCTGTATCAGGAGCTGCTGCGCGGCCACGATATCGAGGGGCAGATTGAATCGCTCGGCATCGAAGCTGAGCAGATCCGCCCAGACCGCATAAGCCTGCGCATCATCCGGATTGGTATCGATCATCTGCTGCAACCGCTCAAACGCAGCATCGCTCCGTCCGCAGGCGCATTCCAGCCGGGCGAGACTGGCCCCGAAATTGCCCACAATATGCGGGTTCATCGCGGGAAAGCGTTGCAGCACCGCCGGAAAATAGTCCATGCCGAACTGAATGGCCCGGAGCGAATCCGATGCCGCGCGGTCAATGGCCGTTTCGACATCCTGTAGCCAGTTGCTCAGAAAATCAAAGCCGTTGAAGAGCGTGTTGCAGGCAGCGTCGTCGGGGTCCGTGATGGCTGCCGGGATGGCATCGCGCACGCCCGACCAGGCTTTTTGCCAGCAGGCCAGCGCCTTACTCAACTGGCCATCTTTATCGTAATAATGCCCCGCCATAATCCATTCGTCGGTGCGGTTTTTCGGCCCCTTCTCCGGCTCGGCTTCGCAGGCTTTGTCGCGGATATAGCCGGTTGTGATGCAGCACTTCTTATATTTCTTTCCGCTGCCGCACGGGCAGGGTTCGTTTCGGCCCGGCTCGTTTTTACGGCGTGACGTGCGCTGATTCTGCTGCCGTACGGTGGCGGGCGCAGTCAGCAGATCCGTAAAGTCAGGATCCTTCGGCCCGCCGGATTCCCCCCAATGCTCCGTATAAAACACGATTTCCTCTTCGGTGCTCCCCAGCTTATCGATATGACTAAGCCGGAGCTCGGCCCCCTCCCCCTGTTGAGCCAATGCTTTTTCAATGCTTTCCAGCGACTGCACAAACGGATCAGCCAGATGACGTTCATAGGCTTGCCTAATCAGCGGCAACGCCTTTTTCATGGAAAGCGCATCACAGGCCGTGATCACCGTATCCCAGATATAATCGGCATACGGCTTAAGTTTTTCGGAAAGCAGTTCCATGCAGTAGCTCTCCATATCTGCACGTGGAAACGCACCGGTGTGCACCAATTCCAACAAAGCATAAACGCCCTGCGAACGCGCGAATTCATAGCCATGCGAATTTTCAACCAGCGCCTTAAGATCGTCAAACCGCCCGTGGCAGGTATTCGCCAGCAGATGATGCGAAGATTCGGTCAGGATATCGCCGAAAATCTGATCAACCATCTTTTCAGGAAGTTGAAGCAGCGTTAAATAGCGATCAAACGCCGCCGCGCTTTTCAATTCCGCCAGCAGAAAAAGGGCATAGAGAAAGCGGGCTGATCGATCGTCCATATACGGATGTTCAATCCGTTCATCCAGCTCCGCCAGTAGCGCTGCCTCAGCCTCCGGCCAGGTGGTGCGGATCGTATTCAGTGCTTCGACCGGAATCGTTGCAGTAAAAGGTTCCAATGATTGGAGAGCTTCTTCAGTGGTCATATCTGTTCTTCCTTTTCTTTCTTCGGGGCCGGCAGGACGCCGGCGGTACGGTGCGGCGCAACGCGGCTGGAAGCGCGCGTCTACGTTTGGGCGATGGCGGCGGCGAAGCGGGCGGCGGTTTCGGTTTCGTTTTGCAGCAGCTCTTCCAGCTCGTTGCATCCCCCCATCAGCGCATCCACCTTCGCCACAATCCGCCGCTGTTCCGCTAAAAGTCTCTCACACCGCTTCTCCATACGAATCTATGATGGAAAGATAGGTGCGGCGCATTGACTTAGCAAGAACAGCCCTTTGAAAGATATTTGTAATTTTCCTGCATAAGAAGAAGAGCTAGAGGACCCGGCACTCAGCCGATGTAAAAAAAAGCCCGCTCGGATGAGCGGGCTTTCAGAATGGTGCACCCGAATGGAGTCGAACCATCACGCCATTGCTGGCACAAGAACCTGAATCTTGCGTGTCTACCAATTTCACCACGGGTGCGATGAAGGTGAGGAATGTAATGATCTCCCCTAGGCGAGTCAACGCCTGAAAGGGAAAAAATATGCCCCGTTCCAAACCTTGGAAACTTCCAGGGTTTGGAACTTATTTTTCCTCGCCGATGTCGCAGATATTGCAGGTGGAACAGTCCATGGAGGCGGGCTTGTAGTTCTTACCTTCTTTACGGGCTTTACGAATGTTGAGCGCATTCATTCCGGCCAGGAACAGGCCGAGAATAATGAAGGCGCCGGGCGCGGAAGTCGGCAGCATAAAGTCGATCTTCCAGGCGGGGATCATTTTGATCTGGAACAGCGATCCGCTACCGATAAATTCGCGGGTTCCTCCCAGTGCAACGAGAGCCAGCGTGAAACCAAGCCCCATGCCCAAGGCATCGAGCACGGATTTTCCCACCCCGTTTTTCGAGGCAAAGGCTTCGGCACGGCCCAACACCACGCAGTTCACTACGATGAGCGGGATGAAGATGCCCAGGGCATTATAAAGTGATGCAGGCGCATAGGCCTGCATGGCCAGATCGATAATCGTTACGAAGGTGGCGATAATGACGATATAGACCGGAATGCGAATTTTTTTCGGCACAATGTTGCGGATGGCCGAAACCACCACATTACTGCCCAGCAGCACAAACATGGTTGCAACCCCCATGCCGAGACCGTTGGTGGCACTGGAGGTGACCCCCAGTGTCGGGCACATGCCCAGCAGAAGGACCAGCACCGGATTCTCTTTCCACAACCCTTTCGTAAATTCTTTCATGGCACTCATTATTCAGCTCCTTTGGAAAGCGTTTCAAGATGCTCAACGGCGGTACGGCTCACTGCATGCACGCCGCCGCAGACGGCGGAACTGGTGATGGTTGCGCCGGTCTTACCGTTGACCTCTTCGCCGTCTTTGGTGATTCCCCAGCGCTCTTCCCCGGCGGTCCTGCCGGTATACCAATCGAGATACCTGTTCGGGACGAGGCCCTGCAGCTCTTCGCCGCCACCCAGCAAATCCACAATGGTCTTCTGCTGTTTACGGTCGGTAATGGCTGTTCCGAGTCCGGGGGTTTCCGAGGATGCGGTCACCAGTACAGTTCCGATGGAACCATCGGGTTTGAGCCCGACCATCAGGGTGATGTTTCCATCGCCGTCCGGGAATCCTTCGGGGGTTACGACTTTACCGGCATAGCCGACAATCGCGCCGTTTTTGCGGGCGGTGAAATAGGTGACATCCCACCCGTCGGCCGACTGAAAGACATGGCTCTCGGAACCGGGATCGTTGTCATACTCGGGCAGCACCTGCATCATAGCCGCATTGGCGGCCGCCTGTTTATTGGCTTCGATCTGTGGAGCGGTAAGGCTCTGCACTCCGGATAAAAGACCCGCCGAAACTGCCGCAACGGCTCCGAGAAAAATTCCAAGCATTGGAATATTTATTTTCTGTTCACTCATGGTTACGCCTCCCCTTTCGCCGGCGTGATGAAGCCGAATGGTTTGCGAATGGTGCTGCGATCGATCAACGGCACGAGCGCATTCATAAAGAGAATCGCAAAGCTGACCCCTTCCGGGTAGCTGCCCCACAGACGGATCAGACTGGTGATCAATCCACAGCCGAATCCAAAGATCCAAGCGCCCTTATGCGTCATGGGCGAGGTCACCATATCCGTGGCCATGAAGAAGGCCCCCAGCAACACACCGCCGGTTAAAACATGTACGAACGGGGAATGATAAACCGTCGGATCCACCAGATGCATAATGCCCGTGATGGCAAAAACGGTACCGATAAAGGACAACGGCACTTCCCATTTGATCAATTTAAAGTAGAGCAGGATGGCCCCGCCAATGAGAAGCGCGACGGCCGAGGTTTCCCCAAGGCATCCACCGACATTACCCAGCAGCATATCCCCAATAAAGGTTTCGCCGGGCGCAAGCCCCAGCGGAGTGGCCGTGGTGACTCCATCCACCGCAAACACGCCCAGCGCCGGTTTATCCCACGTGGTCATAATGCCGGGGAAACCGATCAGCAGGCCGACCCGCGCAACCAGCACCGGATTGAACGGATTGTATCCGAGTCCACCGTAAAGTTGTTTGCCAAGAATCATGGCCAGGAATCCGCCCAGCAGACAGATCCACCACGGAGCGCCGGCATTGAGGTTCATCCCCAGCAGAATGCCGGAAAGAATGGCACTGCCATCTTTCCAGGTGGAGGGGCGCTTCGTCAGCTTGTTCCACCCCTCTTCGAAAACGACGCAGGAAAGCGTGCAGAGCAGCAGCACTTCGATGGCCGCCAAACCGAAAAACAGGACGGCGGCAATACACGCCGGGGCCATGGCGACCACGACGGTGAACATGATTTTGCTGATGGTCGGCTTATCGCGCATATGCGGCGAGTTACTGACGACCAGTTTGGCCGGATCCGGCAATTGAATGGTTGGAGTTTCTTCAGACATAAATTTATCCCTTCTTCCTCAGGCCCGCCTGAATCTCGACTTTGGCGCGTTTAAATTGCTGGTTCAACGGACGGTGCGACGGGCAGGAGTAGCTGCAGGAGCCACACTCGATACAGGCCATTACATTGAGTTTTTCGGCCCAGTCAAATCGTTTATTTTCCACAGCCTGGCTGATCGTGGCAGGCAGAATCTGCATGGGGCAGCAGTCGACACACCGACCGCAGCGAATGCAGGGCTCGGAGGTATATTGCGAAACCTCGTCGTTGGAGATCAGCAGAATCCCGGAGGTATTTTTCATGACCGTGACATTCAGCGAGCTCTGCGCAATGCCCATCATCGGGCCGCCCAGCAGCAGCTTGGCCGGTTGTTCCGTGATTCCGCCGGCCAGCTCCAGCGCTTTGGAGATCGGGGTGCCGATGCGGAACTTCCAGTTGCCCGGATTCACGAGCGGTTTTCCGGTTACTGTGGTGACGCGTTCGATCGATGGAATGCCTTTAACGACCGCATCAACCACCGCCACGGCGGAAGCCACATTCTGCACCACGCAGCCGACATCCATCGGCAGCTTACCCACCGGAACTTCGCGGCCGGTGATGGCATAGATCAGTTGTTTTTCCGCACCCTGCGGATAGTTGACCGGCAGCGCCTGCACTTGAATGTTATGTTTTCCCGCCACTTTGTTCATGGCCTCAATGGCATCGGGCTTGTTGTTTTCCACTCCGATCACGGCGGTTTTCAACCCCAGGATGCGGGCCAGAATGGCCGCGCCCAGCACAACCTCTTCCGCCTGTTCCAGCATGAGCCGGTGGTCGGCGGTCAGGTAGGGTTCGCACTCGGCTCCGTTGAGAATGAGCGTATCTATTTTTTTGCCTTCGGGCGGAGAGAGTTTTACGTGGGCCGGAAAGCCTGCCCCGCCCATTCCGACTATACCGGCATCCCAGACGCGCTGTTTCAGCACAGCCGGTTCCGCATTTTTCCAATCAGCGATCGGTTCGAAAGGGCTCGCCCACTCGTCTTCGCCATCGGCGGTGATTTCAATACAGGGCACGCTGATGCCGGTCGGGCCGGGAATTTTATCGATCGATTTTACGGTGCCGGAGGTGGGGGCATGCAGCGGCACCGAAACGAATCCGCCGGCCTTCGCCAGCAGCGCGCCCTTTTTGACGACGTCACCCTTTTTCACCACCAGCTCGGGCGGTGCACCGATGTTCTGATGCATGATCACTTTATAGCAGTCGAGCAGGGGCGCTTCCTGAATCGCTTTATGGGAGGAAAGCGCTTTGGAATCGTCTGGATGAACGCCCCCCTTGAATTTTCGTGGCTTATCACTCATTTGGAAGCTCCTTGATAGGCGTCCGCGGAATGTGCGCTATCGACGCGCAGGGCGGTGGTCGGGCATGCGGCGGCTTCGACCAGCTCCGGACCGGGCGGATTTTCATAGTTGGTGCGGATCAGGAATCCGTCGACCAGCATGTGATCCTCTTCACCAGATGCCTTCACGCATTTGCGGCAGGCAATACAGGCCGTTTTACAGACAGCCCGTTTGGCCGCGCCCTTTTCGGGCGAGTTGCAGTAGACGTGCGTTGTGGCGGCTTCAGGCACCATGATGATTAGATTTTTCGGGCAGGCGGCCACACAGTTTTCGCAACCGACGCAGAGGTCTTTATGAACCACGGCAAGGCCTTTGCGCATTTCAATGGCACCGAACGGGCAGGCCTCGGCACAGCTTCCGAAACCCAGGCATCCGTAGTCGCACCCTTTTGCGCCGCCGGCCACCAGTACGGCGGAGCGGCAGTCGCGCACGCCGTTATAAAGGGAACGCACCGTATTCGGGATATCCCCGCTGCAGCGAACCAACGCCACCCTCTTCTCTTTTTCTTCGGCGGAGATGCCGAGATAGTCGGCGATGGTGACAATATCTTCTTTGGAACAGACGGGGCATTGGTCCGGAGAGGCGGCTTCGCTCACGACGGCTTTGGCGAAATCGGCGCAGCCGGCATAGCCGCAGCCCCCGCAGTTTGCTCCTGGCAGGAGTTCCCCGACCCTTTCAATGCGTTCATCGATTTCCACGGCGAACACCTTGGCCACCACGCCGATGATGATCCCGAGCAACGCACCCAGGATTCCCACCGCAATAATTGCAATAACAGCTATACTCATGGTGATGGTTCCTTAAACGAGGCCGGAGAAGCCGAGAAATGCCATGGCAAGAATGCCGGCGGTGACGAGTGAGATGGCCGTGCCTTCAAAGGCTTCCGGCACATCGGCGAGGTCGAGTTTTTCCCGAAGACTGGAAAACAGAATCAGGGCCAGCGCAAAACCCAGCGCGGAACAGAATCCATAGATGGTGGCACCGTACCAGGTGGACTGGATCGATTCGGGGGCCGACTTGGCATTCAACACCACGCACCCGAGCACCGCACAGTTGGTGGTGATGAGCGGCAGGAAAATTCCAAGGCTATCGTAAAGCTTGGCACTGAGCTTTTGCAGCATGATTTCCACCAGCTGCACCAGCGAAGCAATGACTACAATGAAAACCAGCGTCTGTAAAAACTCCAGTTTCATGGGCACCAGCAGGAACGTATTGATCAGCGAGCTGACCAAGGAGGCCAGTGTCATCACGAAAACGACAGCCCCCGACATACCGAGTGCGGTATCCAGTTTTTTTGAAACCCCTAAAAACGGACAGATTCCCAAAAACTTCGACAGCACGAAGTTATTTACGAGAATAGCCCCGACGGTGATCACGAGAAATTCGCTTAACATGATTTCCTTCCCCTGCGGTTCTTTGAACACGAAATAAAGCCAGCATCATACCGATGCATTTGCCATGCGCAATGCCCTTCACTTTAGATGGGCATATTTAGAATGGGTTTAAATAACATGCTGATATTACGATATTAATATCGATTTAAATCTACCGAAAACCTCCGCGCGTCCACGGTCGGACAACCCTTATAAACTGGCAAAACTTATAACATTAGGGTAAAAATTATTGCTAATTATTTGTTACTCATCTATATGAGTATGCCTGTAAATTAATTTGGAGATAAACCATGAGCACAAACCCGATAGGCAAAGGAACTAAAACGATTGGCATCAACATGGATACTGAAATGGCGGCCGAGTTGACCAATCGTGCAGAATCGATGCATCTTTCTGTCAGTAAGTACTGCAAAATTATTCTGCAGGACTGGGTTGAATCCGGCAAGAAGCTGAACCTTACAGAACGCTAGCAGTCTGTCGGACTTATCCTTTTTCAGTTAACAAATACCATGCTAGACTGATCCAGTCTTAACGGAACATGTCTATGGCTACTCGACTTAAAAATCTGGATCGCAATACCCCGATGCTTCTACCTCCGGATCTTCGTGATTGGATTCCGGATAACCATATCGTGCATTTTTTGATTGATGCGGTAGATCGGCTGCCCGCTGATGACTTCCGCTTCAATCG
>JAROBA010000024.1 GCA_029432815.1 Pontiellaceae bacterium B1224
ACGCCCATGCCACCACCACAAAACCGACCGTCTCTCCCAACCCAGCAGGAGCAACGCCGCTCCGAAAACCTTGTTTCGAATGGGTGATCAGGTAGAATCTCGGTAGAAAAATCGCCGTCCGTATAATAACGATGTTGGGATGAGATAAATAACTTATGCGAAAGAAAGCTATAATTTTATTGGTTATGCTAGCAGTGCTTATTTTTGCAGGAGTGTTGCTGAGTCTTGTTCGAGCAAATCATAGAGAGATCCGAATATTAAGCGTCCATATTGGATCTAATCGTTTTGAAGTTGAGCATTATCTTGGGGAGGGGCGAGTGTGTCATTCTTATGGATCAAAAGAAGATTGGTGGGTATATGATGGCAATCCAAGCCTGTGGTTTGGGCGGTTCGAGGACAGTATAGAAATCTGCTATTCAAATAATGTAGTTATTAAAACAGGTAGAATAGGCTTATAAAAAATCCCAACCAACATGGCGCCTGCTTGGGCAACGCCGGTTGATTCAGTCAAAGTTAATTTTCCAAGGGCTCATGTTTAACGGCTCAGTATAATGAACCTCTTATTTGAACGATCAAAACAAATGAAGTGGCAGACGGACATGCGTCACGTTTTTTCTGCGCTATCAGGCATTTGTATAGCGCATGATTGGCTAATATCAGATATCGATTGTAATTGGTTTCCTGATGACAGAATTTCAGAAGGTGCAGGCGCGATATTGATTTCAGGTATTGAGCTGAATGAAATAATCAACACACATGAAATACAGTTTATTTGGGCCGTATTCAGCGCATTACCCAAGGGAGTTAAACCAAACCTTTCAACTTTACCATATGCTGATGGAAACCCCTTGTTTTGGGAGGGTTCTCCTCACCCTCAACTTCCTGAGGCTGAATTTGAGATTGTTTGTTGGGATAGCACTTCAACGCTATTGATTGGTGTGTCTGATGAGCTGGCGACACAATTTAGAGAAGAGTTTACTGATACTGTATGTCTCGATGATGAAAACAAGAAAAGATAGCCAGTCAGTAGATGGAGCTTACGTGTATAGCGCCTGTTGATTAGGTTAATGTATAATTCAGGAGGTTCACTTTTAACGTGTGCAGCTAGAAAAATCATGAAAAACATATTGTTCATTTGCAGCCAAAACAAATTGCGAAGTCCGACTGCGGAGCAATTGTATTCAGATACTCCCGGACTCGAAGTCTCGTCAGCAGGATTGAATAACGATGCCGAGGTTGCGGTCACACCGGAATTGTTAGAATGGTCCGAACGAATTTTTGTGATGGAGAGAAATCACAGAAGCAGACTAACCAAAAAGTTCAAATCGCATTTGCAGGGAAAAAGAATTACCGTTCTGGATATTCCAGATGACTATGATTTTATGGATGAGGTTTTGCTGATGATTTTAGAACAAAAACTAACTCCAATGATTGGAAGACCAAATACAGAAACACAGAGTTAGTTTGTTGAGGATCACGTTAATTATCGGACCAAGTCAAAGGAGCTTCCTGGCTTCGGCCGTTGCTCTTTTCAAACGTTAGCCTGAATAAAAAATGAATATTCTTAATCTAAAAGATGAACCACAACACCTGCCAATATTAGCGTCATGGCACCATGCGGAATGGTTACACCTCAATCCAGAGGGTTCCCTTGAAGATCGAATAGAAAAAATGGGATTATACCTTTCAGATGATCCAATTCCTTCGACCTTTATCTATGTTGATCAAAACCGTCTAATTGGTTCCGCTGCGGTCATCGAACATGATATGGACACCCATAAAGAATTATCTCCGTGGTTAGCCAGTGTCTATGTACATCCGGAGTGTAGAAACCGGGGAATCGGGTCGAAACTGGTTCGTCACGTGATGCAATACATTCACCAGATTGGATTTTCCGAACTCTATTTATTTACCGAGGATCAAGTCAGCTTTTATTCCAGCCTGGGTTGGGTTTCTGTATCAGAAGAAACATATAGAAAGGCTGATGTAACAGTAATGAAAACAACCATAAGAGCCACAAATCCACACTAAGAAACATAGGGGTTTCCAACCATTGGAAGTAGCCCAAGCAATTCATGGGCGGTGATGCCCATTCCACCACTACTCGACGGGATGTATTAACCACAAATGAGCACAAGAGAGCGGCGCGTTATACGGACATCTTATGACGGTCGACTAATTACACAACTTCAGATCACGACTTTTCCAATGATTGGAACAGGCAATACATGTTTTAGAAACCGGTGTCAGCAGGGTTCTGCTGAAACACGCGCACATAGTCGATCTCGAACTTGGTGGGAAATTCTGTTTTAGATGGATCTCCCCCGTTATCGCCGCCAATCGCCAGATTGATCAATAAATACTGCGGTTGTTGAAAGGGATTTGCGGGCCCTCGATCGGTTGGATTAATGGTTTTGGTCAGATCAATGGTATTGAGCAGCGCATCGTCCAGATAGAGCTTGATGGTCTGGTTGTCCCAGTCCATCCGCCAGATATGGAAACGCTCGTCCCAGTTCGGGTCACCAAACGATTTAACGGCGGTCTTGGTGGTGTCCCACTTTGCTTTCCAACGTTTTTCAGTACCCCAGCACGCATTGGCAAGAACGTTGCCTCCATAACATTCCATCAGGTCGATTTCGCCATTGCTCGGCCATTCGCCGTCCACACCAAGGAACCAGAGTGCCGGCCAAAGCCCGGCTTCCGTTTTGATCCGCGCTTTAATCTCAAAGCGTCCATACTTCCACTGGTGTAGCTCTTTAGTGTTCAGACACGATGAAGTATATTCGATGAAGCGCCGGTTCTCTTGCCAGCTTCCGCTTTCATCGGAGTATTGCGGGTTTGGTTTACGTTCTTTGCGGCCTTCAATCACAAGAAAGCCGTTTGTGCAGAACGCATTCTGCGGTTGATACCATTGCAGCTCATGATTCCGAACGAAACCCTTCTCAAAGGTCCAGTTTTCCGGATTCGGTGCACCATCGATTTCAAACTCGTCCGCCCAGACCAATTGATACGCCTGAGTGGCCGCACAGAATAATGCGGAGGCTGTGAACGTTGCGAATACAGCTCGATATCTCATATCATTTCTTTATTTCGATAGAACGACAAGATCAGTCGATGTCTTCCAGATTGAACGGAGTCATCTGGTACACATAGTAATTCAACCAGTTGGCAAACAGCAGGTGCGCATGCGACCGCCAGCTGACCTTTGGCATTTTTGAGGGATCATCGCCGGGGAAATAATTGCGGGGAATATCGGGATTCATTCCCTTGGCCAGATCCCGCTCGTACTCGTCTTTCAGGGTCAGCGGATCGTATTCGGAATGGCCGGTCACGAAAATCTGTCTTCCCTGCCGCGCCAGCACAATATAAACCCCGGCCTCCTCCGACTCGGAGATCATCGTGAGGTCCGACACCTGCTCGATATCTTCGCAACGGACTTCCGTATGCCGAGAATGCGGGGCGAGAAACCGTTCGTCAAATCCCCGGATAATCGGTTCGGTTGTGGTACGGCAGGTATGTTCAAACACTCCGGAAATCTTACTGTCCACTCCGTACTTTGGAATTCCGTAGTGATGATACAGCCCTGCCTGTGCTCCCCAGCAGATATGCAGGGTTGAGGTTACATGATGATCGGTCCAGTCGAGGATTTCTCGAATTTCGTCCCAATACTGAACGTCCTCGAATTCCATTGTTTCAACCGGCGCGCCGGTGATGATCATCCCGTCGTATTTCTTCGCTTTGATATCATCGAACGTGTTGTAAAAAGTCGATAGATGTTCGTGGGCCGTATTCTTCGACTCATAGGTTGCGGTGTGGATGAGGTCGACTTCAATCTGAAGGGCAGAGTTGGAGAGCAGCCGCAACAGATGCACTTCTGTGGTTTTTTTGATGGGCATGAGATTGAGGATCACAATCTTCAGCGGCCGGATATCCTGAGTGACCGCGCGGGACTCGGTCATCACGAAAATATTTTCCTGATTCAAAACATCCACAGCGGGAAGTCCATCCTGAATTTTTATGGGCATGTGTATTCCTTTCTTGCGGCGACCATCACTTGATCCTCAATTCAGCCGTTGTTGTTCGCACCTTTCGGCCACCCTTTTAAACGGTTAAAAAATCAAGGTTTGTGGATGAAGTATGTATTAATTTTCAAACTCTGGAAACTTGGAATAATCCCGCCCCCAATTTTTCTGTTTCGTGGTGGTTTGGATTCGAGAGTCGCCGCGATAGATCAGGGAACCGTTAAAGGGGTCAACCTGGATGGAGTAATCCGGAGATTGATAATCAATGCCCCAGTTGCCGAGGCGCCCCCAAATATTTCTACCCCCCAGATAGCCTGGATAGAATCCATAGCTGATAGTATTCTGCCCCTGAGTACCTACATAAAGAAAGCGGGTGTTATACATGGGGTGGGATGGAGGAATTCTCTGAACCTGGCGAGGGACCCGATCCGTTGGATTCCACGGGCCAAAGGGACTGGTTGCTGCATACCAGACGCCCCGGTCGGCACAAAAATAGATATTGGCCTCTTTGAGTACCTGAAATGCGGAGTTTTCTGCAAACTCAAGGTTGGTTCCCTGAATTGGAATAAAGTTTGGAACATCACCGAGATAGCTGACTGTAAGCGAGGAGTCATCCCGGCTGACCGATGTTGTTTTAGGCGCATCTTTATGCTGTTCGTTAGATTCCGCCGATGATCCCGCCAGTTTCAACATGATATCCAATGCCTCCGGGGCAATGTCCTGATTCCAGGTCGCCGCTTCTTTATTCAATTGTGCCAGCAGTTCCTGCTTCCGGTCAGCCGGAAGATCCGGCATCTCGATATTCTGGAAATGAAAGTTATTCAACGCCAGCGTTGATTCATTGCTGGTGATATTGGAAAGCATGAAGGCCACTCCATGAACCGTGGTGGTCTGAGTGGCATAATGTACCGATATCGCCGAACGTGAAAAAAGTATCTGATCCGAGATTCGGTTGGGTTGCGGCGGAAAAACAGTTGCCGTATTAGTGGCCCATATGATTTCTGCCGGCCACGAAACCGTTGCATAGCTGACCGCACATGTTGCTGCAAATAAAACCAATGCTGCATATTTCTTATTCATTAATGCTCCTTAGCAATCTGAAGCATTTAAACAATCTCAGATTTAATTCCGAGAACAATCAGCTCGCTGTTTTCACCCCGAGAGGCTCGAATGATTACACCATTGCCGGCAAAGACCAATGATCGATCTGCCATTCTCCGAGCTTGGGATGGACGAGGGTCAATGAGCCCGCGACACTGGATTTGATCGCCCATGGCGCAGCCTCCGCTTCATCGGATCCGGTCCAGCCGAGCGACAGGCAGCCTTGCTCCTGCCGGATGGGTTTCGAGAGAAAGAAATCCAGATTCCGTGTGCAGAGACGGCGGACCAGCCCGTAATCGAGGTCGCAACAGTTTTCTGCCACGGTCATGCCGAAAACGTTGAGGCAGTTGAAGCGGTATGAGATGGATCGGCCAAATGCCGGATGTTCCCCGCTGGCCGCGAAGAAGTGCTGATAGTCGACTGCGAACGACCGTGCCCACTTGCGCCAGCGTTTTGCACGTTCCGGATTCCCCTCGCCGTGGAAGCGCGCCCACATCAATCCATAAAAATGAAAGGCGTACGCGTTGTAGTGATCGTACGCCTGATTGATTCCGTCCTCGAACCAGCCGCCGCCGCGATACATCAGCTCAAGCCGGGAGAGAAACTCATCCACGATCGGTCGGTCGGTGGGGCGTCCGTAGCCATGCTGCATGAGGAATTCCAGAATGTGGACCCCCATGAAATAGTGGTTATTGTTGACGATGCCGTTGCCACGCGCCGTGCTGAGCCAGCGGGCGACTAGATCCTTCTGATCCTGAGAGAGCGGGTTCCACAACTGATCGGGAGCAATTTGAAGCGCGATTGTGAGCAGACCGATCTCAACGTGGTGCTGATGGTAGTTTGCGTCGGGTCCCCAATACTGGTCACTTTCGGGGTCCGCGCCTATCACCAGTCCCGCCCGAAACCAGGCGGCAATTTTCTCGCAAAACGCGCTATCCTCGGGATTCGGCACAGTCTGCAACCAATGGGCCGCGAGCAGAAGCGGACGGGCAAAGGATTCCAGCCGGTCGGCCTGATAGTCGTGATCGCTCGCGGGGCCTTTAATGTCGAGCTGCATCAGCTCAGCAAGCGGTTCAAGCAACTCACGGGCGGCATTCTGCCAATGGATTTAGGATTCGGGTATCATGATTACCGTATGGGTGAAAATTTACTGTTTAGACGATCAGGACACTCTCCCTACTTAATCTTGCTGACCTTTCTTAGGTACTGTGAACCTACGGAGCCCGAACCGGTCCGATCAGGGGGGTTTTCACCGGTTTGGCCACTCCGAAAAAGACCACCATGGTATGGGCCGGAAACTGGGTGGACTGCGCTTCGGGCGGCACCTCGCTGAATCCCGCTTTCGTATCGTGGAACCCGTTGCCAACCCAGACGTTGCCGGCGGGATCGAGAGCGATGGGCGCAATGACCTGAAGTCCGCCAATGTAGCCCTCGGGCGGCGTAATCGGGTCACCGGTTTTCAAGCCCGGAGGACAGGTCTCGGGTCGCACCCCGCAGAGCTGAGTCACGGAGCTGCTGGTAGAACTCGCAACCCAGACGTTGTCATTCCCGTCAATGGCGATCCCCCACGGACCGGTGATGGCGCCGCCCGCATTAAAGGGGCCGTGCACCGTGCCATCGGGCGTAATCATCGAGACATCACCGCCGGGATATTCGTTGATGATACCCCAGAGGTTGGCCCACATGTTCGCCGCCCGCTCGTCGGCCGTCATCGAACCTTTCATGGCTTCGACCTTCCCTTGGAGCTTCTGTTTGATCAGAGCCAGCTTTTCCTTGGTGTCCGGATGCCCGACGAGGTTGCCGACCCAGGCATTACCCTGGCTGTCGATTGCGATGGCGTGCGGGCTGAAACCGACCTTGAACTCTTCGGCCTTGCCGGGGTCGCCGGCGGGAAAGCGAGTCACCGTGTCGGAGCCGCTGTTACTGATCCAGATCCGGTCCTGTTGGTCGATGGCAATACCAAACGGGCCCTTCACCTGGAGCGTTCCATCGACCGGTTTGCCGTCCACTGTTCGGCCGAGAATGCGGCCCTTCGACACGTCGCCTCCCGGTATGTGAACGATCTGATTGTTTTCATTGTCGACGGTCCAGACATCACCGTTCGGCGCAACGAGGATGCCCTGCATCTGCCCTAGTTTCCCATCGAAGTTATAGCCGCCTTCAGGAGAGAGCGGTTTGCCGGTCTTACGGTCCAATACGGAAATCGTGCGGCCGATCAGGTTGGAGAGCCAGACTTTATCATCCTTTGAAAAGGCGATGCCCCAACCGGGACTGTCGAGCCCGCCGCCACTGAATCCGGTAATCATCGGCGACAGCGGCTGCCCGTTCGGTGCAATTTTCCCGACACCGCCGCCGAACTGCCGATACATTGTGGTTTGCGAACCCGTCAGCCAGTTGTTGTTGGACCAGAAATTGCCCTCGACGTCGATGGCTGCCCCGCCCACGCCATAGAAACCGCCGCCGGAACGGACCACCGAAAGGGTCCACGAACTGGGCGCATAGAAGAGGTAAGGAATGAACGCCACGTCGCGGTAGCGCTTTCCAGCCGGCACGGGATAGAACTCGTCCAGCAGCCCGAAAATCTTCTTCGCATTGTGAGCAGGAAAACGCGCGATATTGTGCACGGCGCTGAGCGTGTCGGTGGGCGCGCTTCCGCCCGGCGGTGTGGTGGCCTCGAAAAATTTGCCGCAGGCCTCCGGTTTTCCCGTAATACAGGCTGTAAGCAGGGTTCCAAGCGTATTGAATTTGGCCAACGTCGTTGTCCGCGGCCCGTTCAATGCATCCACAATCACCGAGCCCAGTCTGCCCGTTTCGAGATCCACCAGATTCGGTACATTGCCGGCAGCGATCCGCAAGCCGGTTGCGTTACCGCGCAGTGCGCCGTTGTCCAGAAACTGCGCCGCGGTGAATGCAGCGGCTACGGTCGTGAGCTCATTGACAGTCGCCCGCTCCGGGAGCTCGACTCCCAGCGTTGCCATCAGCGTGATCGCAGGATTCGGCTCCGTTCCAATTCCGGCCTTCGCCAAACCACCTTTAGAAATGAGGTAATGCACTCCCCCGCCGGAACTATCGGTGTCGACCGAGAATTCGAAATGCCCATCGTCGCTCGTCTGCGTTTCGGCGAGTTTTCGGGGCGCATCGGAAGTCGTCACCCACAGGCTGACTGCCGCGCTGGAGATGGATTCGCCTCCGCCAACGACCTTTCCTTCAATGCGATCAGCGGCAAAGGCCGATACCGACATGAGGGCGATCGAAAGAATGAGAGCTGCACATTTCGCTGCAGGATAAGTCAGATAGTTCATACGCATTTGGATTCTCCTTTTTCAGAAACAAACTATTGAAAAACTACACTAAGTTTTATGGAACTTCGGATTTGGCCAGTAAAATTATTTTTCAGTGAAGGGGAACTTGCTTCATAAATGATCGGAAAAATATTTTCATAATGGAAAATATAATGGAAGCCGAATTTTTGTTAGGATTATTTCTGAATAGATTATGCCGCAGACGAAATTACACCTCCCCCTTCTTACTCGTAGGTCTTTGCTATAAATGCGCCCACGAAAAGCAACCCAATGCCTGGCACTAACCAAATCGTCTGCCCCTCAATGAATCCCATCCAGTAAAACGGCAGCGCAAGCGCCATTGCAATCCACATGAAAGGCGTCCTGCTTTTTCGAGCAATCACCCGATAAAGCAGGTAAGCAGGAAAGACCAAGCCATAGGCACTCATGAAAAAACGATATATAATTTCGCCGCCGGAGAGTCCCGTGTAACCGGGAAGCACCGGCGCTAAAATACCGATGCAGCCGGCCACCACTAAGATCACAATGAGCAACGGCTGTTTATGCCGGGCATCCGGCAGAGTCCGCATACGATTCAGATGCACATGAATGCTGAAAAATGCCTGGCATAAAAGATGGAGCAGAATACCGGTAGCGAGCCAGGGAGTGGCAATTCGGGCAACCTGCGAGCCATCCATGGCACCGGCAAATGCACCAGCATAACGCGTAGTCAGAAAAATCATGAATGAAAAGAAGCCGACGAAGCCGATCGTAAAGCCGAGGCGACCGTTCTTTTTTGAGTCAAGCTGCTGGCGTGCATGATGAAAGGTGATATCCAGGAACGGACACAGAAGAAAACCGAAAAGCATGACGGGAAGCATCCAGCGGGCATCCATCGATTTTCGAGTTGAAGCAAAAAAGACCGCACTTGCTTCCTGTAGATCGGTTGTGAAGAAGGTTCCAACCAATACAGCCATGCTGAATGCGAATAATATAGCGGCCGCTTGTGGAATTTTCCCACGGCGGGTGAACCGGTTCAGCATCCATAAAAACAGAAGGAAAACTCCAATACCCCCGATGAAATAATAGAGGGGCAGGTTTAAAGCGGATCCGATGAAGCTTCCGATCCAAAGAATCCAGAAAACATGA
Organism: Pontiellaceae bacterium B1224; assembly: GCA_029432815.1. Classification (GTDB taxonomy): domain Bacteria; phylum Verrucomicrobiota; class Kiritimatiellia; order Kiritimatiellales; family Pontiellaceae; genus Pontiella. Next base: position 9,554 of record JAROBA010000024.1, read on the forward strand.
AAAGCCAGCGTGATGGCAGAAAACCACCAGATGGCCCCGGAATGCTCTTCAACAAATTTAGCCGAATCGGAGCGTGTTTTAATAACCCAGCCCATGACCGCGGCACCAACAATATTCGGAACGGCAAAGATCCAATAGCCCGTCCAACCCATATCACGGAGAAGGAGAATGGGCAGAAACATCCCAATGCACCAGGTCCATGAGCAGGCCAGATAGCCTCCCCAAAGGATGGGGTTACGGGTGGGTGCTGATGCGGACGAATCGCTCATCTAACCGTTTTTGCGGAGTTTCTTCGCCTTGTGGTGCGACTTCGGGGTCACATGGAATGTGGCAGTACAACGGCCAACGCGCTTTGGCTTGGCAGGCTTTCCGCCAACCATTCTTGGTTTGCCGCCTCGCACCAGCGCCTGAACAATGTCCATGCGAATCGCGATATTGAATTCCTTGCCCGAGGCAACCAGCTCATGGATATCATCCAGCGGCGTCATCTGATATTCCGCCGGTCCGAGGCACGGACGCAGAAACCGGTAATCCAGATGTTTACAGACGACGGTATACTCACCGCCGCACACCTTGAAAATATAATTACCTCCGGCAATTTCCGAGTTTCCAAGCAGAGCCGCTCCGGCCATCGCATTATACCAGTTCTTATTAAACCGGCGAAACGGAAGAACCGCTCGCTGCGTGGTCTCATCAGAAGCCATGGTAAGCCCCGAGTGGAAAGCATACGGGAGCCAAATCATCGAACAGACCCGGTTCCAGAAAAGATTGCGGGTTGAAAGCTCCGAAATGAATGCTTCTATGCGTTCATATAACGTGCGTTTATGCTCATCCCTCGCAGGATTCTGATTTTTCTCTTCATTTTCCATACTATCGTTAGCCACTTTATTCTAAGAGATTTTGGAGGTTAAATTAAGCTGGCTCATTCCACGCCTCATAAATAACGAAACAGCAATATTCACCAGCCAACTCAGAACTACAACCACTTTGCGGATGGTTTTGCCTTCTTGACGCTCTGTTCTGAAGAACGCATTCCGTTCTGCCCCCCCCTTTCTGCGTCAAATCAAGAAGTCTCGCCTGTCAATCAGCGCAAATAGAATCTCGACCAAAAACCGCTCCTTATTACTAATTTTAGTAGTAATTAGTAGTTTTTAGTATTTCCCATAAACGAGGAAATCCTCTCGTGATACTTCATTCGAAGTTTATTCAAAGGGTGATTTAAGTTTCTTGTCGATGTGCTCGGCAGGAAAATACGAAAAGCTACGCCCGGATTGTCTTCTTATGAGTAAATCGTTTTCTTCTAAATATTGAAGGTCTGTACGAGCGGTTTGATACACAACGTCATGTGTGTTTTGGTATGCCTTGATCGTATATTCAGCGTCAGGATTACGGAGAGCATGGCTCAGCAACGAGATCTGTCGGTGGTTAAGCTTGATAGCCGATTGGCGCAGCACTGTTTCTGTTAACCGAACCGATTTCGTTTTTTCTTTAATATACTGGTGCAATTCCTTGATCGCTTTCTGAATCACGTCCAAATGATAAATGATAAAATAAGTAAGGTCATTTTCATCTGTTTCAGTATGGAGGAAAGCGCGGCCATATTTTGAGGGTGCTTTCTTAATAATATTGGAAATGGAGATAAACTCACAAAGCCAATATTTTTGCTGAAGCATCGACCAATAAAACAGGGCCCTTGCCGTCCGCCCGTTTCCATCAACAAAGGGATGATCATAGGCCAACCAGAAATGGAGAATGGTAGCTCGCACAACAGGATGAATGAAATAATCCGGCGTTTTACCATTTGCAAAATCACACATAGCATCCATACGTTTCGTGAGCTCTTTGCTCGGAGGAGGACTATGCAATACTTCATTGGACAGGTTTTCATAAACGCGAACATTGTCACTACTTCTAAACCGTCCCGCATCATCCGGATTTTCCAACGTCATTTCGGTAACGGTTCGATGAATTTCAAAAACCAAATCCGGAGTCATAGTCTTTTCTGAACACTCTCGGATAAACTGCATGGTCCGGTAGTTGTTAAAAATCATCCGCTCACTCGTATCCCGGGGAGCTCGATTTTCCCTCAACATTTCCTTAGCAACCTTCCGGGTTGTCGTCGCCCCTTCCAGCTGGCTGGATGTGATGGCCTCTTCTGTCAGGGAATGTAAGAGATACCGATTCCGAACCTGAGGGTTGGTTAATCCCTCCTCCGGCATTTCAATGCGTCCACCGGCATTTTGGTCGATGTGGTGCAGCATTTCAGGGATTGGATCCGGCAGAGAAAATATGAACGGCTCGCCCTTTGTGCACGACAGAGTTTGCAGAGTTTTCTGCTGTTGCTTTCTCGCCTGTTTAAGAGAAAGCCACCACTGATCATGTGTAAAGCCAGCGGGAGGATTTAAACGGCGAAGTTTATCCCAATGCATGTACTCTCCGTTATAAGTAGCTTTCTGATTCGCGAAAACCCAACGCACGGTTACGGGATCTTTATATAACTGATCAATAAGAGCACCCCAGTCCGGTGGTGTTGCAGGTATTTTCATAATAAGTACCAATAATTACTATTTACTACTAAAATTAGTAGTAATCGAGCTGGCGCAAAACCACAACTACTAATTTTAGTAGTTTTTAGTATTTATTAGTAATTCCGTATATAGATGCTGATTAGCACATAACTACTATATCTAGTGCTTTTCTACGAAACCGCGATGTTTACGAGGCGGCCGGGGACTACGATGACTTTGCGGACGGTTTTGCCTTCGAGCCAGGATTGAACCTTTTCGGAGGCCATGGCGATGGCTTCGATCTCGTCTTTTGACGCTGAAGACGGAACCTTGATCTGGTCGCGGACTTTGCCGTTGACCTGTACGGCGAGCTGGAGCTCATCGCGCTTGAGAGCTTCTTCGTTCACGACGGGCCAGTCGGCGTTCATCACACCGGCGTCATGGCCGAGTTCGACCCACAACTCTTCGGCAATGTGCGGCGCGAATGGTGAGAGCAGAAGCACTACGTTGACCATCGCATCGCGGAAAACAATCTTGGCGGATTCAGACGAATCAGCGGAAATTTTCAGGTGATCGATGGCGTTCATCAGTTCCATAATGGCCGCGATGGCGGTGTTGAAGGTGAACGCGCCGTCGAGCCCTTTGGTGATCTGCTGAATCGTTTCGTTGGTCTTGCGATAGAGATCGCGCTCGGCGTCGGCCATTTTTCCAATGTCTGGAAGTTTGCCTTCGACCGCTTTAAGCAGATCGAGGTTTTCGGCGATGCGGCGCCAGATGCGTTTGAGGAAACGCGATGCGCCTTCGACGCCGGTATCCTGCCATTCGGCTTCTTTTTCCGGCGGGCCGATAAAGAGCGTGTAGAGGCGAACGGTGTCGGCACCATACTTTTCGAGCAGCTCTTCGGGACTGACGACATTGCCCTTGGATTTGGACATTTTGTACAGATTTCCGTCGGGCCCTTTTTTGCAAATCATGCCCTGCGTGAACAGGTGCTTGAATGGCTCGTCGAAATCGATCAAGCCGAGATCCTTAATGGCTTTGGTGAAGAAGCGCGCATAAAGCAGATGCAGAATCGCGTGCTCAATGCCGCCGATATATTGATCGACCGGCATCCATTTATTGGAGATTGCGGAATTAACGGCCTGAGTAGAATCCTGTGCGCTGAGATAGCGCAGATAATACCACGACGAATCCACGAACGTATCCATGGTGTCGGACTCGCGGGTGGCGGGTTTTCCACACTTTGGACACGTGCAATTCATGAAGGCTTCGCTGGATTTCAGCGGCGATTCGCCTTCGGCTTTAAATTCCACATCGGTCGGCAGCAGGATCGGGAGGTTTTCCTCTTTTTCCGGAACCACACCGCAGGATTCGCAATAAACCATCGGGATCGGTGCGCCCCAGTAGCGCTGACGGGAAATCAGCCAGTCGCGGAGACGAAAATTAATTTTACCCTTTCCGAAGCCTTTTTCTTCAGCGAGGGCAATCATCGCTTTGATGGCTTCGCGGTTTCCAAGGCCTGTAAATTCGGCGGAATCCATGCAGGTGCCGTCTTCGGTGTACGCATCTTCCATCTCTTCCAGCACGAGTGAGTTGTCCGGATTCTGGATGGAAAGCTTGATGGGCAGATCATATTTTTTGGCGAAGGCAAAGTCGCGCTGGTCATGCGCCGGAACCGCCATAACGGCGCCGGTGCCGTACATGAGGACATAGTTGCCGACCCACAGCTCAATCTTTTCGCCGTTGTAGGGATTAATCAGATAGCGCCCCGTGAAGCGGCCTTCCTTTTCAACTTCGTCGGCTTCGCGGTCGAGATTGGTCAGCTTCGAGCTGGCCTTGATAAATTCGAGCACTTCGGCTTCCTGCGGCAGACCGGCGACGAGGCTTTTCAGTTCCGGATGTTCCGGCGCGAGGGCCATATAGGTGCAGCCGTAGATGGTGTCGACGCGGGTGGTGTAGCAGGCAATTTTATCGACGTTGTCCCCTGCCCCGTCTTCGCGCGGCACAATCGGAAAATCAATTTCGGCGCCCTCGGAGCGACCGATCCAGTTTTTCTGCATGGTTTTCACGCGGGTCGGCCAGCCGTCGAGCGTGTCGAGATCGTCGAGCAGGCGCTGGGCGTATTCGGTGATTTTAAAGAACCATTGGTCCATTGATTTCTGGTCGACTTCGGAATCACAGCGTTCGCAAAGCCCATCAACCACTTGCTCGTTGGCGAGTACGGTGGCGCACGACGGGCACCAGTTGACATTGGAATTTTGTTTATAGGCGAGGCCCTGTTTATAGAACTGCAGGAAAAGCCACTGGGTCCATTTGTAATAATCCGGCATGCAGGAGGTGACTTCCTTGTCCCAGTCATACATGCAACCCCAGGCGCGAAGCTGTTCCTTCATGGTGGCAATGTTGGCGGTGGTGTATTCCGCCGGCGGCGTGCCGGTTTTAATGGCGGCATTTTCCGCGGGGAGGCCGAACGAATCCCAGCCCATCGGGGTGAGTACATCGAAGCCCTGCATTTTTTTGTAGCGCGCGACGGCATCGCCGATGATGTAGTTACGCCCGTGCCCGACGTGAAGCTTCCCCGACGGATACGGGAACATCATCAGGCAGTAGTACGGGTTTTCCGCCGCCGCCAGATCGGTTTTAAAATCGCCGTTTTCGTCCCAAAAATTCTGCCACTTCTGCTCAATCTCACCAAATGGATAGTCTTCTCTCATCGCCCTGCTCCGTTCCAATTTTTTTCAAAGGTCGGAATCATAGGGATTCGCCTAGGCTTTTCCACTTCCAAAGGTTGGAAATTTAAAGAAAGAGCCCTTGAACGACTGGAAAAGCGACTGCCCGGCCATGACCTTTGATCGGCGTGACTAAAATTCTCTGGCGCATTCCATCTCTTTGCATTTCTAAAAGCACATCGTTCAAACAATATTTCCGGCACCCCTACGTTATTGTGTCACAACCTAATTAGAAGGAGATAGAAGATGACAACTCAGACATTAAAACGAGCAGGATTGGTCATGGCGCTTTTCGGAGCAGCCTATGCGGCAGAAGCACAAAGGAGTGGCGGACAACGTTTAAGCCGCGAAGAGATCATTATTAAATATGACACCGACGGTGACGGGCAACTCAGCGATACCGAACGCGAAGTTATGCAAAAAGAGATGGGCGGACGCACGGGACGGAACAACGGCCAGCGCATGAGCCGGGAAGAAATAATTGCCAAGTACGATGTGGACGGCGACGGCCAGCTCAGCGATGCCGAAAAAGAAACCATGCGCAGCGAAATGGGCCAACGTGAACGTGGTCCGCGCACAGAACAGATTGATACGGTTACTCTGATTACGAAATATGACACCGATGGAAGCGGAGAGCTCTCAGCAACCGAACTCGCCGTTCTTTTGGCCGAGCAAAACAGCCAACCGGAACAAGGCAGCCCGCGCAACAGAGGCGAAAGAGAAGAAGAACAGGCCCAGGATCAGAACCGCAAACAACAACGGTTGAGCCGTGCAGAAATCATGGCTAAATATGACACCGACAGCGATGGTAAACTCAGCGATACCGAACGCACAGCCATGCGAGAAGACATGCAGAAAAGCCGTAGCGCACAATAACACGTATCACACCGATAAACTCTGCGGCATACAAACGGACTTCCCCGTTTGTATGCCTTTTTTTATAAATGGCCTCTCGCAGTTTGCATCAAAGGATGGCACCCCCATCTCTACGAATTCTCAACATGCTCTTTTTAACTTAGATTCGGAATGGCCAAGTTTACTGCATCCACAAGATTTTAAAAGCGCAGTGGATGTAGTGAAATCGGCCTCCCGAAGGGTGAATTAGTATAGCCACTCATGATAATTGGGAGCCGGTGATCAATTTCCGATTTACACGGATACCTTTTTTCCGTGGCCACAGTTTCCGGTGATCCGCCCTTCTCACAAATTATGAGCGCCCATAAATGCTATCTGCGGCCTCGCCCCCCCCCAGAATCAGAACCACCTCCACCCCGCTCCGATGCAGCGGACGAAGATTCCCTATTCGATGAATTTTCATTCTGCCGCGATTCTCCCGGAGGCTGAAACCCTTCCGAAATGCGTTCCGCCAATCGGGAGCGTTGCTCTGGCGACATATTTTCAACCATGCTGCGCATCTGCTGGAAAGCCTGCGCCCGCTGTTCGCGCGCGGACGATTGCTGCGTTCGCTGCGATGAAGTATTTGATCCCGCGTTCGAGGTTCCGCCCTGCTCCGTCACGGCCAGTTGGCCCTGCCCATAGCCGGCTTCCGCATTATCTTTCACGTGTTTCGCAGGCGTGTAGTCCACCAGATAGGTTTCCACTTCGCCGGTAATGATGTGCTCAAAGACCACCCCTTCAAATGTAATTTCCTTGATGTCCCACTCGCTCAGAAAATCAACAATCGGTTTACGCGAATCGCGCGGATTTGTGATGCTTCTGATCACAGAATCAACATCGCCTTTCCAGACCCGCAGGTTGGCATCCGAGCGGTTTTTGAGCGAAAATACAGCACTGCTTTCGTCTCCGAGATACACCCCTTTCACCACCAAATCGGAAAATGTATTTTGACCGGTAGCCTTACGCTCTTTCACAAAAAGATGCTTCTCGACGACCTGTTCCATGCTCGGAAGATTGCTGTTGGGTTCAATCGTATTGGGTATACTCAAGTCGTACGAAACCTCATCGTCCATCGCCAATTCGTGTTCCATCGGGGCGCGTGCGGAAACCACCACCCCAACGGCTCCAATGGCGCAACATGTGGCAAGACCAGGTATGATTAATTGATTCATTTTAAGCGTCATTTTTCACCTCCCGCCTGGCAGAGAATTTTGATCGACATATTCAGAGTGAGTTGCGGTTCACTCGTATTTTCCGCGCTGGCTTCACGTCGCCGCCGGCGAGTTCTTCTTTCAGCAAGAGAAATATTATCGATCAGCATGAGCGGCCGATACGTTTCAAGCCTGTAGATAAACTTGAGAATTTCCGGATAACGACCTTCACCTTTAATCTGCAAGTTCATCTGATTGGCCGCATCGCCAATGGACGAACGGCCCGCCGTGGTTTCCAACGAAAGATCGGGTCCGAGCTCATTTAAGAGCTTCGTCATGGCAGTTTGCGTCAGAATCCGGTTTTCGATCGGCGGAAAAAACAAATCATCGGCCTTGCGCAAGGCGGCCACCATTTTTTCGTGCTCTTCCTCAATCGTCCAAGCATCGAGTTCAAATGTATACAGTTCTTCCAGCAGATCGACTTCGTCCTGAAGCAATTCAAACTGCTCCTCCCGAAAAGCGGTCGCCTTTTTGGAGACCGGATATACCACCAGCCCAAACAGCAGCACGGCACCGCCCGCCATCACATACAGCCGCTCTCGGCGCGACATTTTAACCAAAGGATTCTTCATGGTTCTATCTCCTCAAACTTACACTGAGCTCAAATTCGTAGTAGTCGCCCTCTTTTCTACCAATATCGGACGCGTTCAATATATCAACGAACGGAAGCTCCAACACCAATTGCGGCAACTGGCCCGGTTCTTTGGAATTTCCCTTCAACGTCAGTTGTGCGCCGTCACAGGAAAACCCGTTCAAATAGCTGTCTTCCGGCAACACATCCGAAACCGCTTTCAGTATTTCCATGATGCTTATTTGCGATTCACTCACCTTTTCCAACTGGATCAGTTGCTTGCGGTAAATTCGGTTTTCATTTCGCATGTCCTGAATATCGGCCGTAACCTGCTGCATCTTCGCAATCTCTCGCGCAATCTTTTTGCGCTGTAGCCAAGGCGACCCAATGTTGTAGCCATAAATGGCCAGGAGTTCGATGCTTAGCAAAATACAGAGCCCCGAAATAATCAAGGTACGTCGGCTGATCGGAACTTTCCGTTTTTTATCTTCAATCAGGTTGAGCGTCGGATCCAGATCGATGGAGGCCGCCAATAAAACCTCAACCAACGGCTCCTGCTCTTCAGAGGGGAGCGTATTCAATGTTTCCGAAAGCTCCAACGCATGAACATGAAGGCCGAACACAGTTCCAAGTTCCGCTGCCAAACCATCGATCAGCTGCCCAGCACCGCCCGTAAAAATACGGCTGATCCCTTCATCGCCCAACCAGCTCTTGTGTTTTGCCACCATCTGCCGGGTAGCGATCACCACGCGTTCCATACAAAAATTCGGCGCCGTCGAGGAGATAAGTTGCGAATCCTGCAGAATGCCGCGACCATATAGACAAAGCTCAATATGTTCCTCATCCGCCAGCACCAGGAGCGTCGGAACATCGGACAAAGTCGGTGCTATTGCCGAACTGAATGGAACCGCTTCATCCACCGGCACGCCTGCTTGTTCGAACTGATCAATCAATCCGCGTACATCGGTTCGACTGGCCGCCACCAAATTGAGCAACACCTGTTTTTCATCCGGCGTATCCGCCGTCGACCAACCCAACAGCCGGTTATCTTCCGGCAATGGAATATGCCGCGTGGCCTCGAAGCGGATCATATTATCCAGCTCGCCCTTCGCCGCCATCGGATAGCTCAAGGTCCGCTGAATCGCACTGCCCCGCGGAATGCAGAGCATGACGCGCGCCGGCGTTTTTGTCTCCGCCTTCATCAAAGCTGCCACGGCGGAAAACACGTCTTCATCGCGCGGTAAACGCTCCATGAATTTAATCTGTGTTCCCAGCATACTGCGATCAACAAACACGGCATCCACCGTCTTGTCGCCAAACAAAATGCACATTGTTGTTTTTGCACTCATAATTCTGATCCTATCTGACCCATTCTCTTATTCCTCATCGGGCACGCCGTAGGTGAGGATGCGATCCACCATTTCGCCTGAAGCATTATCCACCATATCCTCAAGTTCATAGCCCACGTCGTTTTCCTCGCCCAATTTAAGTTTCACCAAAAGAAAGCGGCGGGAGTGGAAAACGATTTCGTCTTGCTCATCATTAAAAATTGACGATGTCTCCTCTTCCCGCACCTCCGGGATAAATCCCTGCGCAATCAGATAGAGCGTCTCGGGAAGCGCATTCACCCTTTCATATTCGAGCTCATCATCCTCATCCACAGCCATATCTTCCGCATACGTGCCAGCCAGAATATACTGCGCCGAGGCTTCGCCTTCCGGCGAATTGTCGCCGATCAAATATCGCTGCAGGCCGCCGCCCCAGATCATTCCATCCTCCAAACGCGCAGGATTGCCCGTTCCATAAAAAAGTTCCGGCGTGATGCCATAGACCAGCATCAGCTCTTCATCGGAATCCAGATCGTCGTTCTTGGCATGTCGTGGCGTGTCCAGATCCTGATAATCGTCTTCCTCCATCCCATTTGCCCGCGCGTTGCTATCGGAATCAATCCAGTCGAGAATACGGTCCACGAGTTCGCTTCGCTCCGTGCCTTCATCCATATCGCAGGCCACTTCAAAAAGCCGATGCCAGCCGTTTTCATCCAATTCATTCGCAGCAATCGCCGCCGATTTATAAACCAGCTGATACGCCAGCATGCCGCGGCCGAGTTCATAGCCCGTGCGATACACTTCGAGCTCTTCAATAACGCTTTCATAATCCTCTGTCCCGGAAATCAAATAGGCATCGCCATAGCCATTGGCATACAGCTGTGCATTATCCTGACCCAGTTCAACCAATCGCGCCAAGGCCAGCGCACTACGCGAAAGCTGGGCATTCACCGCCTCTTCAATATTGCCGCCCGCCGCTTTTAATTCGGCATTCATGTCCGCCGCGAAATTGGCCACAATCAACGCCAACACGACGGCCACCGACAATACGATGATCAGCGCAGAACCTTCTTTACTGGATTGCTGGATGGGTGGATTTCTGGATGGACTGTAATCCAACAATCCACCCATCCAACAATCCAGTTTTTCATAAATCCAAATTTTAATTAACCCAAACATCCAATTCCTTAAATTCCTTTTCTTCGAATCGAATAATCAAAATAAAGCGTTTCGCTCTCCATCTTCGGGAGCTTGATTTCCATCTCAATAAAATCGGGCAGCTCAAGAGCGTAGTCGCCCTCAACATCCTCTTCTTCCAATTCCTCTGGCTCAGGCTCATCGGTCATGCCCTCCTCTTCCAACTGCCAATGACGAAAAGTGAGGGATTCGACCTCTTCAATTAATTGAACCTCCACCGTCGGCAGCACGGCATCATCGATAAACATGGCATTATCGCCCCAATCTTCGCCGACCGGATTATCCACCCCATTGATGAACGAAACATCGGTCAGCCAAAGGCTTTGCCAATCCGTTTCCTCGTCGGTGCGCACCTCGAGCACAATCCAGTGCATATAGCCATCGCGCTCGGTTCCAAGGAATGGACGTTCCAAACAGAATCCCAATGCGGTTTCTTCGCCGCGATAGCGGTAATCGCCCTCAGCGGAATCGTAGGTGCCATCCTCTTCGAGCATACTAATCTCTTCCTGCGAAAGCTGCAGCGCGCGTGCATCGCGCAACGCTCCGCCGAGCATCAGTTCCAACGACCGCATTCGCGTGAGATTATCCAGCGCCGCCGTCCCCTGGTCCACCGAAGCAATCGCATTGCGCAGCACACCCGCAATGGAACCACACAAAATGCCCATCACCGCCAGCGCCACCAGCAGTTCCATCAACGTGAACCCAGCGTGCGAAGCCCGTTTGGATTGATGGATTGATGGATTCGTGGATGATTGGATTGGTGCAATTCCCCCATCCATTCCAACTTTCCAATTATCCAATAATCCAAACATCCAATCCCTACTCATCTTCAAAAAGCTCGATGCCATTCAGCTTCATTTGATGGGTTGGCTCCGCACCAACATCATCGCTCCACGAAACGGTGACTTCCATTTCGCACGGCACTAACGCATCCGTGAGGCTTTCATCATCGCCATCCATGCCCGGCAGACTATCGACATCAAGCAACTCCACCGTCGTCGCCCACGAAAAACGGCCCTCTTCGCCAGACGATTCCGATTCCGGCACATACGTATTCCGGCGCAACGTATTCATCTCCCGCGAGGCAATCCGAACCGCCAACGCATGATCCTTGGTGTAATTGATATCTTTCAGATTATAGCCCAGCGCCGCCAGCATTCCCGTGACGCCGATCGAAAAAACCACCAGCGCCACCAGCACTTCGAGCAGGCTGAAACCGGCTGAAAAAATATGTGGTTCCGCCTTTAGGCGGCCGCGCGAGGGCGCCGTACTTCGGTGACCGCCAGAAGGCGCAATGACATGCTTAATCATCCTGCCTCCTCTTCACCATTTTCGGTCGGCCGGTGAGAATATCGGCCGCAATGTGGAGCTGAATTTCTTCAACGGTCAGCGTTATCCCGCCGCCATTGCTTCCGCCAAAATGCGTGAACGAAACGGCCAGCTGATCCGTCGTACCCTCCTCATTTCCAAGGGTTGGAACCTCTTCCAAGGTTTGGAAAACCGAATCTTCATTGGCGGTTACAACATCATTGGCAGTGAATGATTCCAGCGAATATTCTTCATCCAGAACCAGCACCTTTTCATAAAGGCTCGTATCGGTTTCCGAAGATTGGAACATGGAATCGCCCGTTTCCTGATTTTGGAAAGCCCGCGTTTCAAGCATTCGGACTTTGCGCGTTTCCGGATCGATCCGCAGATCAACCTGCACCTTGCGGCTCATGGCCATCATTCGCGCTTCCGCCATCAGCTGCATAATTTTACGGCCCTCTTTACGCAATGCATGCTTCGGCGAAGTCATGGCATCGATGGTCGGAATACTGATGGAGGTAATGACGATAATAATCGCCATAACCACCAAGAGTTCGATCATGGTGAAGCCACGCTTCAAAGCGTGAATCGTTGGGCCAGTCGGCATTCCGCATTCCTTGTTCGCTAATCTAAATTTGAGAGATCTGCGTCAAACTGACCTTCGCCGCCTTCAGCACCATCGGCACCGTAGGAAATGATTTCGAAAGGTTCGCCATCGGGACCAGGCGCCGTGTAGACATAGTCGTTGTTCCAGGCATCCAGCAGATAGCGCTCTTTCTTGAGATATTTCGGACCCCAGCTTCCATCGTCATCTTCCGGTGCTGTAATCAGCACAGCCAGGCCTTCATCTTCGGTTGGGTAGCGCCCCATATCGAGTTTGAAACGTTCCAACGCATTTTCAAGCGTAGTGAAAGATGCTCGCGCCGCCTTGACCTTCGCTTTGTCTTCCTGTCCGGAAAAGTTTTGCACGGCAATGGTTCCGATCACCATCAGAATCACCAACACCACCAACAGTTCCACCAGCGTGAAACCTGCTTTTTTCTGTTTCTGTTTTTCGTTCATGTTTACCTCCGTATTCGTTTGGATTGGTGGATTTTTGGATTACTGAAAAAAAAGGAAAGATTGGGTCCTGTATTTGCATCCAACATTCCTATGATCCGTCACTCCATTATTCTTCCATCCATCCAGTTATTCATTCATCCAAAAATCCAATTTCTCTATCCGGCCGATGTACTCATGGCCATGATGCCCTGCATCATGCCGATTACAATAAAGCCGACCACCACGGCAAGAATGACGATGAAGGCCGGTTCGAGCACGCTGACAAATCGCTCCGTGCTGGCCGTCACTTTATCTTCATAGCGCTCCGCCACTTTATCGAGCATGGTTCCGAGCTCGCCGGAATCCTCGCCCATGGAAACCATGCGGGCGGCGAGTTCGGGGAAGAGCGGATCGTTCTGCAAAACGGGGCCCATCGGTTTACCGCCCTGCACATTTTCATAGACTTGGCGCATCAGCTTTCGCAACGCCGCATTCGAGAGGGTTCCGCCCGTGATGGAAATGGCCTGTAGAATCGGCACCTGCCCTTCGAGCAACGATGCAAGCATACGGCAGAAGCGGCTCGTTTCGGCCTCGGCCAACAGGTTTCCAAGGACTGGAAATTTCAGCAATTTGGTGCCCCAGGCCACTTTGCCCTCTTCGTTGCGCGTCCACCATTTGAACCCGGCAAAAATGAGCACCAGAATGAGCGGACCGGACCACCAATATTGAATACTGAAATCGCTGAAGGCCATCAACGCGCGCGTTGACCCCGGCAGGAGTTGTCCCGTGTCTTCAAAAAGCGAGGTGAGTTTCGGGATCACCACCATCATCATAACGGCCACCACCACAGCACCCATGAGCAATAGCAGCGAAGGGTAGATCATGGCCGTTACCACTTTTGAACGCAGTTTCTGACGGCGTTCGAGCAACGCGGCAACACGGCGCATAATGAGATCGAGCGAGCCGGAGGCTTCGCCACCGCGCACCATATTGGAATAGAAGCGTTCGAATACTTTGGGGTGCCGCGCCAGCGCATCTGCAAACGAAGCCCCGCCCGTGACATCTTTCCAAACCTCGGAAAGTACCTCTTTGAACCGCTCGTGCGAACAGAGATCGGCCTGCGTTTTCAACGCCTGTTCCAATGGAATTTTGGCATCGAGCAATGCCGATGTTTCCGACGAAAACTCCATCAGCTGCTGGGTGGTAATCCGGCTGCCGATCGATTTTGAAGCAGAAGAAAACCCTTCGCCGGACGCGCTGTCGGAAATATTGAGAACAATCAGCCCTTTCTGCTGCAGCTGCTGAACCGCCCGCGTTTCGGAGGGCGCTTCAATAATTCCGGTCCGCGCTTCACCGCCGGAAGTAATCGCTTTGTAGGAAAACTTTCTCATTGGATTTCTGGATTCATGGATTCGTGAATTATTGCTTCTTCCGAATCACGATCTGCTACGGTTTGGTATGTTGCGTTGCTTTCCTTAATCATAAACGAGTCGCTCCAAGATCCGTCTGATTGCTTGTTCTGCATTGATTCCACAAGTTTCTTTAACCCGTTTTCCAGCTTCAATGCCAGAGCATCCATTTTCTCAAAATCTTCTTCCGAGATATGGCCAGCATCAACATATACATCCAAAGATGAAACGGATTCACCCAAGGAGGCTAAGGCATAGTTCAAAAATTGAATGTATTCCTTTATTGAGCGTCTACAGTAGCCTTCGGCAATATTGCGATGTACGGAATCAACAGATGCCAACTGTTGGCTTCTTATTCGGGAAAGCTCATAAGGAATTGCTTTGAACACTGGCCAAGTGAGCAAATACAGCTCCCTAGCATCCTGCCAAACGCGCAGTTTTTTATATCCGCGCATAACCCCCTTGCGTTCAGTTTTCATGGCTTTCCTTTTCCAATAATCCATTCATTCAACAATCCATTGCCTACGCCCATTGCGTTACCCTTCTTACCTCTTCGACGGTGCTCACGCCATCGAGCATCGCCTGCCAACCGCATTCGCGCAGCAGTTTGGTGCCGCTTTTTTTAGAAAGCTCGCGAATCGGCCCGGCTTCGGGCGATTTCTGAATGAGCTCGCGCATGCTGTCGTTAATCGTCATGAGTTCGTACAAACCAACACGACCGTAAAACCCGGTGCCGTCGCAATGTTCACAACCCTTTCCGCGGTATAGCTGATACTCTGGAAGAACCGCTTCGGGGAAGTCGGAAAGCTGCCGCCCACTGATCGTATAGGGTTCAGCACAGTGCGAACAGATGCGGCGACAAAGGCGCTGGGCCAATGCACCGGTAAGTGCCGATGCAATCAGATAGCTTTCGACGCCCATATCGGCCAGACGGGCGACGGAGCCGGCGGCATCGTTCGTGTGCAATGTGGAAAGCACCATATGACCGGTGAGCGAGGCCTGAATGGCAATATCCGCTGTTTCGGCATCGCGAATTTCCCCGACCATTACAATGTCGGGATCCTGACGAACAATGGAACGCAGTCCACTGGCGAAGGTCATTCCAATCTTTGGATTCATCTGGATCTGGTTGATGCCGCCGAGGCGGATTTCGACCGGATCTTCAATGGTGATGATTTTGACCTTTTCGCTATTCAGATGCGTCAATGCCGTATGCAACGTGGTGGTTTTACCGCTTCCCGTCGGACCCGTTACGAGAATAAAACCCTGGGGCTGTTCGACCATTTTAGTGAAAAGCTGCTCTTCCCGCTCGGGCATTCCAAGGCTGGCAAAATTGAGTTCCACCTGTTGCTGATTCAACAGACGGATAACGATATTTTCGCCATAGATCGTCGGTGTGGTGGCCACGCGCATATCAAGATCGTGCCCTTGAATCTGCATTTTAATGCGACCATCCTGCGGAATACGCCGTTCTGCAATATCGAGTTTCGCCAGAAGCTTCATACGTGAAGTGACGGCAGCATGATGCTTTTTATCGATCGACTCCGCTTCGTGGAGCACACCGTCCACCCGATAGCGGACGCGCAGGTTGTATTCGCCGACTTCAACATGAATATCCGACGCCCTTTTTTCTACGGCCTGAGTGATGATGAGGTTCACCATACGCACCACCGGTGCTTCGAGAGCGAGATCGCGCAAATGTTCCTCTTCGTCGCCCCAATCGCCGGTTTCAAACACTTCGGCATCCTGCATCATCGTGCCCAGATTATTGGCGGCAAAATCTTCAATGCGCACGAGTGCATCGTCCATTTCCGGGGTGGGAACCAGAAAAACTTCTAATTTTTCACCTTTATACAGCCGCGCGGCTTCGATGGAGGACCAATCGGTTGGATCGTCGGTTACCGCAATCAGCTTTTCATCTTCGAGCACAAAAAGGAGCCGATGCTCAACCATAAAGGGATACGGAAGATCTTCCTCAAGGCAAACGTGTTCGGCGGGTTTGCTGACTTCACAAACGGGAAGCCCGAACTGCTCTGAAAGCGCCTGCGTGAGTTCCAAAGGCTGGATCGATCCGTTCTCAACCAGAATGGTTCCAAGCTTTGGAAGTCCCCCGCCTTCATGCTGTTTACGGAGTGCGGCCTGCACCGCATCGCGGCCAACGACGCCATGCGCCACGAGAATATCGCCTAATTGATGGTAGGCCATTATTTCGACTCCTCAACTGCTTCCTCATTCGGTTTTTCGGTTTGCGGCTCGTCATCCTGCAAATCGTAAAGGCTGCGAATGTCTTTTTCATCCATCGCGCCGAGAATCTTATGCCTGAACTCCTCGGTCAACAGATCGGTCTCTTCGCGAGTATCGACCACGTGCGGCGTCATGATCATCAGAATTTCAGATCCAACTTTAGCGGTTCTGGTGCGGCCGAAAACCCATCCAACCACTGGAAGTTGACTGAGGAACGGTATGCCGGTGCGCACTTTCTGGTCCGTCCGCTCAATTAAGCCACCAAGAATAAGCGTCTGCCCATCATCCACCTGCAGGTTTGAACGAATTTCACGGGTGTAGAAGGTGGGAGCATCCGCATCAGAAGAGTCTGCATCGAGGGCCCGAACGGTCTGTTCCAGATCGAGCGTGACCATACGGTAGTCGTCGATTTTCGGGGTGACCGTAAGCGTGATTTTTGCGTCGCGATACTCGTAGTAAAAGTTTTCTGTGCCGGAGTCGCTAATGCTGCTCTGCTCCACCGGAACTTCTTTACCAAAGGAAACTTCTGCTTCCATGCCGTCGCGCGTGAGCACCGTTGGTGATGAAAGAACCTGGAGACGGTCGTCATCTTGCGCGGCATGAATCAGTGCCATTGCTTTCTCATTGGCATTCAACAAATAGGTGAATCCTGAATTCGCCGTGGTGATTGGTTCGGCGAGAGGTCCAAAGGAATTCAAATCCAGACCGCTTAACTGCGCAGCAGAGGAATCCGACCCGAATACGGCCCATTCAATACCGAGGTCGAGCGACTCATCGAGCGTGACTTCAACGAGTACGGTTTCAATGAGCACCTGACGGCGGGAGCGATCGAGTTCTTCGATCGTTTTGGCAATTTCTTTATGCATGCTCGCCGGTGCATTAACGATGAGCGTATTGGTTTCTTCATCGGACAGGATGATTACTTCTTCATCGACCGCCACATTGGGCGATTCACCACCGGAGGAAGTATTATTCTGTGCATTGTTGGCTACAGGTTGTGGAGTAGAAGCGTTCTTATCCCCGGTGTTATTGTTGTTCGCGGTATTCGAATTTCTTGTGTTCGTTTTAGTCGCGGTTTTTCCGAGTTCCTGCTCTTTTTCCTGCGATTGGGCGTAAAGGCTGGAATAAAGATCGTCCAGCGTTGCACCAATGGTTTCTGCTTCAACAACTTTGAGACGATAGATTTTGGTGACGCGCTCGTTGGTGCCGTCGGCCCGGTCGAGCATCTCAACCCAACGCTCGA
This sequence comes from Pontiellaceae bacterium B1224, assembly GCA_029432815.1. GTDB lineage: Bacteria > Verrucomicrobiota > Kiritimatiellia > Kiritimatiellales > Pontiellaceae > Pontiella. The sequence continues at coordinate 27,239 of JAROBA010000024.1, forward strand.
TTTCCGGAACCATTGCCGGCGTGGCATTATGCGCAATCACCATGTTCAGGCGGGCGATGGCAAAAAACTGGACGGCAGAACCGTCGTATCCGGTACGCCGGTAAAATAGATTCGATAACTCCTCAGCAACATCCGTCGCATCCGCCTTTTCCAATACATGCTGAACCAGAACCGAGGAAGGCACATCGACGATGCTCAGTAAGTCCTGCATTTGCTTAAGCCAGGCCTGGGTGCCAAGCGCGACAAGAACATTGGAATTCTCCATCCCGAAAATCCGCTGCGGTTTGCCGGTAAAGTTATTCAGGAAGGTCTGGGCGGTGGAGGCATCAATATTTTCGAGCTCAATTACACCGATGATCGGTTTGCCGTCGGGATAATCTGTATCTTCACCGACTTTGATGATGGGACGAATATCGGAAGGCGAAAAAACCCAGACACGGCCGCGCTCGATTCGCTGCACTCCTGCCGTTTCGAGAATGGCATCGAACATTTCGAGTTTATCGGCCCGCTCCCATTCCGTAACATTGCCGGCACGAATACTGACTTCCTGAGTAACATTAACCGAAGGGGAAATGATGAATTCCATACCCAGATCCCGGCAGAGCACCTCGATACAGTCTTTCAGGGTGATATTTTCCCAGTTGATAGCAACCTCCGAACCGGCAGCATCCCGTGTAACACTGGTGTTAAGTAGCTGATTGGGTCCGGTATTGGAGTTGGAGGAATTAACAGATTGTGAACTCTCCTCCACTGCTGCACCGGGGGGAGATCCGCCTGGTCGCCGACGTTGTCCCTGTTGATTTTGATCATCCTGAGCAAGTGTAATCGGCAGTTGCACTGCCAATGACGCACCCATTAAAAACATCACAACTCTCTTATTACTGCGCATGATTCCACCTTGTGTTGGTTCAGTCCTTTGGCCTGAGGCAATATCTTCAGTAGCCGTTGAAAACGTATGCATAAAAGATAGATCCGCACTGAAATAGGTGCGGACCATCTGTTAATGACATGGAAAAGACGGGCATGAGGTCCGTCTTATTGCAGTTTTTTGTAATTTTTTAAATCAACCGATGAAAGAGAGAGTTATCTACTAGTTACCAATTTAGCGGAACTTGAGATCGTTTGATGAAGGAGTCGTTGGCCTGCAGGTTTTTAGCTCGCCACGCGTCCCGCCATTCATTCCAAGCCCTCCCTACTCTCTCGGCCTCAGGATACATTTGATCTTTTTGACGGGTCTGGATTTGGAGACCGTGAACCAGTTGCTTCGGTACGAACAATAGCCCCCCTCTTCTTCTGGGAAATTTTTATATACCCAAATTAAATATTTGTTCTCGAAGTCCAACGGTTCAACCATACAGGTGCTCTGATCAGTTTCAGATTCTCTGATTTGCAGATAGTGTGAGTCCGTATGCCAACCTTTTCGCCATCCCTTTCGGTTCAGAAAGGTTTTTTGTTCTACAGTCACGTGGTATCCCGTAACCGAGTTTCTTTTTTCATCCACCACATTAAGCGCCGCACCACCAGCTGGATGAAGATTGCAGTCAACATCGATCTCCGATGTCGCAGGCATAATAGATTCGGAAATTGAATAGCCGGATATTTTTGCGGGAGAAACTGTTATTCTCCGATCGGGATTCACCATCAGATTGGTTTGAATGACCCCGTCAGCAGGAATCGCAATGATAAGTGATTTTCCTACATATCCTTCCAAATAGTTGAGCTCGATGGTTCCCGTAGGCATCGGTTCGTTGTTCGGCGTGACAAGTCGCAAAGTCAGCGCCACGGAATTCGGCGTGCGGGATGGAGGTGTTGGCTTTTCTCCCATCAAATCGGCGATATCGATCGTGATGGAATCAGAAACCTCCTGAGTCATGAAGGAATATTCCTTTTCCCAACCAATATTTAGAGAGCATTTTCCTTCCATTAAATTCGTCAGCTTAAATGTAGCCATTGTATCGGTTTTTTCAACGCGTTTGCACCAGCCCCAAGAAGGATCAGTGGTAAAGGATTGGGAATGATTTCCAATTTTTACCGGATAATACTGACGCATATATGGATTCTTATTTTTAAGGAGCTGACTATTTTTTAAATGAACCGACAACTCATTCCCTTTTGTCAAAACAAGGGGGTCGCCGTCATAATCGACGTTGAAGTCGACGATATATTTGCGAAGGTGCCCGGGCGCGACGATAACCAGCATGTAGTCCTTGCCCTTTTCCATGCAACCAAATCTGAAGCCGCCATCGGCCTTGGACTCTGCAACGGGATTATTCACATAAAAGGGATTATTGTGTATCCCCTGAATAAAAATTTTAGCCCCCTCTACGGGTGTCCCAGATCCATCGATAATGGAACCAATGGTTATGTGTGCTGGCTTCAGCATCCAGTCCTGTATTTCATCTTCCTTAAACGATATTTCCCTTTCCTCCAATTGGTAGCCAATGGGGGGTAAGATGGTAATGACAAATGGAAATTGGCTGCAATTTGGCACCGCTAAAACACCTTGCCTATCCGGCTGCAAGAGATTCTTCGACGGACCAAACGAGCCTTTCTGGATTTTATAAGCCACGCGAACCACAGTGACATTCGTGACGATATTTCCGGACGGATCTTTAAATCGGATGCGTCCTTCATATCCTTTTCCCAACGTAATCGTGGGCAACTTCAGAACACCGTTTCTATCCGCCGCTCCTCCTACTCCCTCTACGGGAGCGTAACCATCGGCTTTGAGGTAGAAATATTCAACTCGACTAAAGCCCTCCAGTTTTTTCTTAAATCGGAGCAGACCGTTCTCGCCATGACCAATAAAATCTTTCTCATAGAGATAAGCCCCGCAACTACCGTTTCCTGCTTGAAAGTGGAAACTCATCTGATGAACCGGAATCGGTTCCCCATCTTCACTTTTAAGCGAGCCTTCAAGAATAATGTCTTTAAAACCATGGACATCTTCTCGGACAATTTTTTGAACCGGTGTTTCGTATTCATCCCGAGCAACTTCCAATGTTTGGAGGCGATGGAGGTAGCCCACCATTTTCGAAGTGCCCTGTTTCGCGAGGAGGAGTCCGCCGAGGGCAAAGAGGAGGACGAGCAGAAGCGATTTCCAGGGTAGTTTTAATGCGGGCTGCTGCGCGGGGTTGATCAGCCGCAGGATGCGGTTTTTCAAAGAACCCGGATTGGGGCCGCCGAAGGCGGGAAGTGCGGTACTGTAAGCGGTCGCTTGTTCAAGGAGGGTTTCGGCGAGGGCGAATTTACTGTCGATCCATTCGGCGGCGAGCACATCGCAGCAGGCTTCGCGTTCCTCGCGAATACGGCGGTTGATCCACCAAACGGCGGGATTGAAGAAGAGAATGGTTTCGGCCAACAGCTGAAGGGCGTTGCCCAGAAAATCGTGGCGGACGATGTGTGCCAGTTCGTGGGCGAGAATGGCGCGCAGTTGCCATTCGGGCAGGCCGGTTAATGCGGAGAGCGGCAGGAAGATTACGGGACGGAAAATGCCGATGACGGCGGGCTGGACGATGTGCTCGCCGGTGAGTAGCAATACCCGGCGCGAAAGACCGGCGACTCTGGAAAGCTCGGTCACCATTCGCTGAACCACCGGGTTTTCAATTGCTCTACTTTGGCGGATAAGTCGCTGGATGTTCCATGAAACGTGGAGTAGCCGCAACAGGCTAATCAAGGCCCCTGCCATCCAAACCATACCCGCAACTTTTCGCCAATCGGTTTTTCCGGCGGGCTGGGTCGGGGTTGCACTTGAATGAGAAATAATCGGAGCGACTGGAGATTCATAGACAGAGATAGGATCCAGCGGAGAGGAAGGACCGTCCTGCATGATGACGTTTGAAACCTGATCCGGCTGCTGGGGCAGCTCCCACGCGAAGAGTCCGCCGATAAAAATTGAAAGCAAGGCCATGAGGCCAAGCGCATAACGCAGGCGAGTACATTTTCCCGGCGTTGCACGCAATGCGACAAAAAGGAGGCTGGCTGAAAGGAGCCCGATCCAAAGCGTATGCAGGAGCGCGGGAACCAATGTTTCGAGAAACTGCAGGCTCACAGCTCTCCCCCCTTGGCATCATCCAGCAACTGGCGCAGTTCATCTATTTCTGCAGCGGAAATCTGATCGGAACCGAGCAGCTGCTGCAGCGCCATCGCTGGCCTTCCACAGAACGCATTTTGAATCAGCTCGCGCAAGACAGGCGTCGCGGTCTGTTCGCGCGATACCTTGGCATTCCAGATGTGGGTGACCCCGCTGGTTTCTCTTCCAACGAGCCCTTTCCGTTCCATACCTTGCAAGACGGTAAGCACGGTGGTGTAGGCACGCGTCTTTTGATCTGGCATCGATTCGAGCACCTCACGCGCGGTGGCGTGACCCTTTTCCCACAAAACCCCCAACACCTGCAATTCCAACGCGGACGGACTCAGTTTCCCCATAACACATCTCCTGATTACTATAAATATAGTTGTTACTATGTTTATAGTAGATATGAAAAGAGAATAGTTGAAAACGTTTAATGAATATCTCCATAGGTCTCTTTTATTGTACGGCGGAAAAAGTAGCGGTACTTTCTATCTCTTCGATTTTAACTTATACGGAGCAAACGCCTTAACGCTCTTGAAGTCAGAAGGATTGCGGGTGGCCACCACTAATGAATTGGTGCTTGCCGTCCCGGCAATGAAATAATCAATGATCTTCTTTTTAGATTTGGACGAACTCCTTAATAACAGTTCAGCCGCAATAAGTGCATCCGGCAGAGAAAATTCAACCACTTCGCACCCGTCAAAAATCCGCAACGCCTGCTCCTTCTGCCCTTTCCTTTCACCATAACATCCCGCCAAAATCTCAAAGACCGCAACGGCGGGAACCAACACTGTTTCCAGCGATTCAATATAGGAAAGCGCGGTCTCTTCACCGTTCAAAACATCAATGATGATATTCGTATCCAGCAAAGGGGATTTATTTTTCATATCACTCTTTCCGAAAGCTTTCGCCGATGCTCCCGGGCATCAAGCGGGGCTGATTTGAAAGCACCGAATGCTTCCCGGAACGCGGCGTTTCTTTTCGTCTTATCCGCCGCCGCTTTATTGCAGTATTCATGCACGGCTTCCCGAACAACTGCCGAAACTCCGCCCTCAACCGATTTGGCAAGTTCCGCGAGTTTTTCCGCATCTGAATTCTGGATTTTTGCACTGATCGTTTTCATGTACTCAACCTCCAAGGTATACCATTCGTATACCTTACACCTTTTCAGAAGACAATCCCGAACAAATGGCGATTGAAACGCCACCTCAATCGCGGGGCTTTTTATGTTCCAAGGATTGGAAGGGTTGCAGGCTTACAGAAATAAATTGATCACCGGCTGGAGCTCGCGGCGGGTGCGGGACATCGCGCGGAAGAGATAGCCGTTTCCATCGGGCAGCGGGTTCAGTGCATAGACCGGTTTTCGTGGGAACTCGGCCCGATCTTCGGGTAAGGCGTTGGTATGAATTTGGGGATAGTCCAGAAAGGGCTGAAGTTTTTCAGCATGCTCGTCCGCTTTCGGCCCGAGAATGTAGAGGTTCAGCAATAAATCGTAGGGACCGAAAGCGGCCGGGCTGCGGATGTCCATTTCCGCCGGGTAGCAGGATAGGTTTTCCTCGACAACTGCTTTTCCATCGACGGAAATCAACACGTACGATTCGTAGCGCTCGAAAATAAACTGTTCGGCCGATTCGCTACGGCCGGAAAGCATCCAGTCGGCCAGAATAAAGTCGGTCGATTCGGCAATATTCCAAATCTGCTCCTGCCGAAAAATGGCGCCTTCGTGCAAAACGAGCGGCTCGGGAATGTTCCAAACCTTGGAACCCGGTTCGCAGTCGGCCTCGATCCGCTGCACGGCCTTTTTCCCGATTTCGTTACGATAAACGTGCGTATTGGCCTGCGATTTAAGCAGCAGTCCGGTCAGTTCGCCGCACCGGATTTTAAGTTCAACCTGATCGCCCTGCAGCACGCCGCCGCCATACGACGAGAGCTGAATTTCGACGCCGTGATCGTGCAACCCGGTTTCCAGCAGCCGGAGCGGAACCCGGCTGACCATGCGTGTGATGCGCGTTGACCCTTCGACATGGTCGAGCTCGAGCCGGCTGGTTTTCATCTACAGCCCCAGCTGAACCGCGAGGCCGCAGGCCAGAACCACAGCTCCGGCAACGGCGTGGGCAAATCGGTGGCTTTTATGACTCACAAATTTAAGCCCGTATACAGCGGCGAGCACCATGCCGATCATGGTAACCAATGTGGCGATTGCAAAAATGCCTGCCACCATGAGTGCCGCGCCGAGACTCATGGTAGCCGCCGGAAACATGAGGACCGGAATCAACGGCTCGCAGGGGCCGAATACAAAAATGATGAAAAGCGCCCATGGCGTCAGTTTTCCATTGTCGGTATCCACATGATGGTGTTCCCGGTTTTTAAGCCCATACATGATGCCCCAGATCATATAAACCGCGCCGCATCCAACCAATAGCCAGGCTGCCACATCGCCACGCAAGGCTTCTGCCATTTCCAATGCCTTCAGCGAAATACCCAAGGCAATGCCGAACAGACCAATCAGAATGGAACTGAAAACATGGGCCAATCCGCAGAGCAGCGTAATCCATACCGTCTTTTTTACAGACCATTTCCGCGCCTTGCTCAGTACGATAAACGGTAGATAGTGGTCCGGCCCCATCGCCGTGTGCACCGTCCCCAACATCAGGGCGCTTAAACATAAAACTCCGAGTGATATTTCCATTTATTCTCCTAAAACCTGATGGTTATACGCGTGTGTAATTTGTTCAATAACTTCATCCACTCCGATATCGTTCCGTGCCTGCGTGAAAAGAAACGGTCCATCGCCGCGCATTTTCAGCGAATCGCGTTCCATGACGCCCAAATCCGCGCCAATCAATTCGGCAATGTCGGTTTTATTAATGACCAGTAGATCGGATTGCGTGATGCCCGGCCCGCCCTTTCGCGGAATTTTATCGCCGCCGGAAACGTCGATCACATAAATGGTGTAGTCGGCCAGTTCGCGGGAATAGTTCGCCGCCAGATTATCACCACCGCTTTCCACAATCAGCCATTCCACCTGATTGTTAAACCGCTCCATCAATTCTTCGAGTGCATTCAGGTTCAGGGAAATATCCTCGCGAATCGCCGCATGCGGGCAGCCGCCGGTTTCCACACCAATGATCCGATCGGCCGGCAGGCTTTTGTTTTTCGTCAAAAACTCCGCGTCTTCCTGCGTGAAAATATCGTTGGTGACGACGGCCAGGCTCATTTTATCGCGCAGCTTTTCGCAGATGGCTTTCGTTAGCGCGGTTTTACCCGATCCGACCGGCCCGCCGATTCCGATGGTGAATGCCCGTTCTGAAAAATCGCGGGGCAACGGCGTTTCGCGTTCCGTGAAATGGCCGGGATGATCCATGTGCTCGTGCGTATGGCCGTGCTCGTGGTCATGATCGTGCGAATGGGTATGTCCGTCGTGCGTGTGCGTATGCATAAAGTGAGTTCCTTAATTCTGAAACAATTTGGAATATAGTGAAGGCTGAAGCATTTGGGCAACATCCATTAACGGCGCAATACGCGTTGCATCGGCCGCGGTTTTCGATGCCGCAAGGACTAAATCATCGGCGATGGATCGTTCTAAATCGGACTGAATGCGCTGGGCGCTCGCCGGCCCGATCAACCCGAGCCGCACGGCGGCGCTCAGCTGATCGCGCAGTTGCGTGAAAATAAAGAGCTCCCGAACCTGCTCCATCGTTGCTCCGGCCGACTTCAGGCTGAGCACCATCAGCGGCAGCCAATGCGGCGGAATTCCTTCAACAGTCAGGTGGGCCTTGGCGCTATTTCCAAGGTTTGGAAAAAGTTCTTTGAAAAGACGCGTCCATCCCCTGCCCTGCGCAATCGATCCTTTACGAATGGAGGGCGACAGCATCATTCGGTCAAAACGGTGTAGCAGTTCCGGCGAAGCATCTGCGTAAATACTGTTTAAAAACGGCACCTCAAAGGCCATCCATTGTTGAAGCGCCGTTTTAAGGTAGCGAATCAGCTCGGGCCGCGTCGCCACCATTCCGCTCTTCACCGCCGCTTCCAGCCCATTCGAAAAAGCAAAGCCGCCGACCGGCAGCGCCGAATCCGCCAAATGCATCAACTGGATCGTACTTAATGCCATCCTTAAAACAGTTGATAGAGTTGGGCGAGCGGGAGTTTGGTGGCGGGTTCGCAGGTGATGTGTTCACCGTTGACCGTGACCTTGTAGGTTTCCGGATCAATTTCAATGTCTGGAAGAAAGTCATTCAGCTTCATGTCTTTTTTGCCGATGGTCCGGCAGTTTTTCACGGCGGAAGCAGATTTGTTCAGGTCGTACTTCGCCACATTTTCGAGCGAGGCCTGCGATACAAAGACGAGCGAATTTTTGGCCGGGGCCGAACCGAAGTTTCCAAACATTGGACGCGAGAAAAACGGTTGCGGCGTCGGGATCGATGCATTCGGGTCGCCCATTTGCGCCTGCGCAATCACGCCGCCTTTCAGGACCAGCTCCGGTTTACTGCCGAAAAAGTCGGGGCGCCATAGGACGAGGTCGGCCAGTTTACCGGGTTCAATGGAACCGATTTCGTGGCTCATACCGTGGGCGATGGCGGGATTGATCGTATATTTTGCCACATAGCGTCGCGCGCGGAAATTATCGTTATCGTTGCCTTCGTCCTCCGGCAATGCGCCGCGCTGGTCTTTCATTTTGTGGGCCGTTTGCCAGGTGCGGGTAATGACTTCGCCGATGCGGCCCATCGCCTGAGAATCGGAAGCAATGATCGAAAGCGCACCCATATCGTGCAGAATATCTTCGGCGGCAATCGTTTCGCCGCGAATCCGACTTTCGGCAAAAGCGACGTCTTCGGGAATCCGTTTATCGAGATGGTGGCAGACCATCAGCATATCGAGATGTTCGTCGATCGTGTTGACGGTGTACGGGCGGGTTGGATTGGTGGAGGACGGCAGCACATTGGGCTCGCCGCAGAGTTTCATGATATCGGGTGCGTGGCCTCCGCCGGCGCCTTCGGTGTGGTAGGTGTGAATGGTGCGGCCTTTAAAGGAGGCGCAGGTATTTTCCACCATACCCGATTCATTCAGCGTGTCGGTGTGAATGGCAATCTGGACATCGTATTGCTCCGCCACATCGAGACAGCAGTCAATGGCCGCCGGGGTGGAACCCCAGTCTTCGTGCAGTTTCAGGCCGGCGGCCCCGGCTTCAATCTGCTCGGTGAGGCCGATCGGACTGGAGCTGTTTCCTTTTCCAAGGAAGGCAAAGTTCATCGGATAGGCATCGGTGGCGCGGAGCATCATTTCAATATGATTTGCGCCGGGCGTGCAGGTCGTGGCATTGGTACCGGTGGCCGGGCCGGTGCCGCCGCCGAGCATCGTGGTGAGGCCGGAGGCAATGGCCTCGTCGATCTGCTGCGGGCAGATAAAGTGAATATGGGCGTCAAAACCGCCCGCCGTTAAAATCAGTTTTTCACCGGCAATCACTTCGGTGGTCGGGCCACAGATCATGTTCTCATCCACGCCGTCCATCATATCTGGATTGCCGGCTTTTCCGATGGCGTGAATGCGGCCGTTTTTAATGCCGAGATCGGCTTTATAAATTCCGGTGTAATCGAGAATCAGCGCATTGGTGATCAGTAGATCGAGCGCATCGGCCTGGGAAACGCCAGTGCACTGGCCCATGCCGTCGCGCAGGACTTTGCCGCCACCGAATTTACATTCGTCGCCATAGACAGTGAGATCTTTTTCGACTTCGATCAAAAGATTGGTGTCGCCGAGGCGGATTTTATCGCCGGTGGTCGGGCCGAACATCGCGGCATAGTTTTTACGGCTGATGTTCATTGGCCTTCCTCCTGATGATTAAAGCTTTGTTCTATGGCTTGTTGCAGCGCGGCTTCGGGCGAATCGGTCGTTTGAATGAGGGCGTTGCCGCCTTTGACCGTTCCCGTACCGCCGATTTTGACGAGCTCGACTTGTTTGGATTCACCGGGTTCAAAACGAATGGCGGTGCCGGCGGCAATATTGAGCCGCATGTTGAAGGCTTTGGCGCGATCGAACAGCAGGGCCGGATTGGTTTCGAAAAAGGGATAGTGCGAGCCGACCTGTACCGGGCGGTCGCCGTGGTTGAGCACAATGAGGGAGATGGTTTCGCGACCGGCGTTTAGCTCGAGCTCGCCTTCCAGACATTGGAACTCGCCGGGTTTATCGGAGCTTTCGTTATCAACCGGAATGGTGCCGCATTGCCGAACGAGGCCGGAGCCGTAGAGCACCAGTTTGGGTTCGCCTTGTTGGCGGCTAATCGGTTGATGCACCGTGATCAGTTTGGTGCCGTCGGGAAAAGTTCCTTCCACCTGCACTTCCGGGAGCATACCGGAAACGCCGGGCATGACATCGTCGAAGCCGAGCAGCTGTTTGCCGCGGTCCATCAACTGAGCAACCGAGCAGCCTTCGCGGATGAATTCGAGCAGCTGCGCGGAAAGCAGCGCAACGGTTTCGACATAGTTAAGTTTCAGACCCCGTGCATAGCGTTTCTGTGCCAGAAAGCCGGCATTATGCAGCATCAGTTTTTCAATTTCGCGGGGTCCTAAATGCATCCTACATCCTCCGTTTATGCCAAAATAAGCTCCGAGGAGAACCCGGAGGCCTCCACGGAAGTTTTCGATTTAGAAGGTATAACCGACAGAAACATTTCCGACAACATTGTCCTGCGGCGAAGGTGCATCAGCAGCATCCCACGCGGCATAACTCTGGCCGAGTACGCCGTCGTCATTATCCAGTCTCCAGTAAGCGAGACCGGCATTGAGGCTGACATCTTCGGTAATTCCGTAAGATGCAGTCAGTCCGGCACCATAGCTCATCAAACCGGAATAATCGTTGCCATCCGCACTGAAGTAGGCTTTACCGTAGTTTTCATCGGCCCAGGTGATTTTCGCCCAGGCACCGATGCTCGCACCACAGTCAAAATCGTACCCTTCGCTGATTCCAAAATCGCCGTGAAACCCGTAGTTTCCGCCGTCGACATCATACAGCGCGATGGCCGCCGGATTGAGGAAAACATTCAGTTTTGCCTTCACATAGACGTCCGTTGTGTACTGTCCGCCGATTTTCGGGAAGGCATAAAAGATCGAACCGGCAGAAAGGTCCACCCAACTCACCCCCGTGTAGGTGTAGTCAGCAAAGACATCCCATTCGGTGATTTCTCCGGTGGCCGATTGCGGATTATCGGGCCCCTTGGTGGAATCCATATTGATGCCGGCCCAATACATGAAACTCATGTGGTGAACACCGCTCGAGTCATCAATTCCAAGTGAAGCAGAAGGCATCAGCATCGGTCCATCGACCCAGGTGATCCCGTTACCGCCCACGAATGCGCTGGCAAAGTTCACATCCACCGACGGCGTTACTGTGGCTTCGAATGCAGTTGCGCTCAACGCGCTCATTCCAATTACGGCGGAAGCCGCCAACACTGATTTTTTCATGGTTCTATCTCCTTGGTTATTACTGGTTATTAAACATGCAGGTATTCTTCAATAAGCTCTTCGCTAAGCTGATCGATGACATCGCTCGCGACCACCCGGCCGCGGTTCATCAATACAAAGCGGTCTGAAAACTCTTTCACAAAATCGAGGTATTGCTCGACGATCAGAATCGTCATGCCCTGCTCTTTGCTGAGCATGCTGAGCACTTCACCGATGCGCTGAATAATATTCGGCTGAATGCCTTCGGTCGGTTCGTCGAGAATCAACAGGCTGGGTTTGGTGACCAGTGCGCGGGCAATGGCCAGCTGTTGCTGCTGTCCGCCGGAAAGATCGCCGCCCATGCGGGCACGCATTTCATCGAGCACGGGAAAATATTCGAACACTTCCGGCGGAATTTCATCGGAGCGTGAAGCGAGTCCGGTGCGCAGATTTTCTTCGACGGTGAGCCGGGGGAAAATCTGCCGCCCCTGCGGCACATAGGCCATCCCCTGCCTAACACGCCGATGGGGCGGCAGCGCCGATATCTCGACTTCATCAAGCGTCACGCTGCCGAAGGAGAGTGAAAGCAGTCCCATAATATTGCGGACGAGCGTGGTTTTCCCCACGCCGTTGCGACCCATGATGCAAACCATTTCCCCGGTTGGCACCTCCATTGTAACGTCGGTGAGCGCCTGAACGCCGCCGTAAGAAAAACTTAACTTTTCAACATTGAGCATCTTTTTTACCGTCCCAAATAGGCTTCAATCACGTCGGGGTTTACCTTCACTTCATCGAGCGGCCCTTCGGCCATTGACTTGCCTTCGCACAACACGGTGACGCGCGAATCGAGCTGGCGAACAAAATCCATGTCGTGTTCGATCACAATCAGCGTGTGGTCTTTTTTGAGTTCGAGCAGCAGTTCCCCGGTGAGTTCTGTTTCAGAGTCGGTGAGTCCGGCGGCCGGTTCATCGACCAGTAACAAACGGGGTTGCGACAGAATCAGCGAGCTGATGGCGAGCCACTGGCGTTGGCCGTGGCTGAGATAGCGCGCTTCGGTGTCGGCATCATCGAGCAGGCGAACCCGTTCGAGCAGCGTCATAATCTTATCGCGCTCCACTTTGGTTTCGCGGGCAGTCAGTGCCGACCACACCCCTTTCGGGCCGGGCAGCGAAAGTTCCATATTCTGATAAACGCTCAGGCTGTCATAGACCGTCGGCGTCTGGAATTTACGGCCGATGCCGGAGCGTACAATTTCGGCTTCGGATTTTTTTGTGATCTCTTCGCCGTTATAATGAACCGTTCCCGTAGTTGGACGGGTTTTGCCGGTGATGACATCGCACATCGTTGATTTACCGGCGCCGTTCGGGCCGATGATGACGCGCAGCTCGTTGTGAAAAATGCCGAAGTAGTCGATGTCGAGCGCTTTGAATCCGTCAAAAACAGCGGTAACGCCGGTGAGGAACAGCAGATATTTTTTATCCCACAGCGAGTTCTGCGCCGGGTTTTCGCTAGGATAGTCGGGGGTGATCCAATCCATTAGTCGAGCTCCGTTACTTTTCCAACCATTTTACGCCATACCCCCATCACGCCATTGGGCAGCGCGAGGACGACGACGATAAACAGCAGGCCGAGCACGATCGGCCAATATTCGGGTTTCCAATCGAAGGAACCGATGCTCCACTGAGAGGTCAATACGCTGTACAAAAGGTTAATCAACAATGCGCCGACCACTGCACCGCACAGGGTTCCGCGTCCGCCAACAGCCACCCAGATGACCATCAAAATCGACCAGCGCGCTTCCATATACGACGGCGTCATAATGTTGGCCTGCGGGGTATAAAGCATACCGGCCAAACCCGCGAGCATGCCGGCAAAAGCAAAGATGGCCGTTTTATAGGCAAACGGTTCATAGCCCGCAAAGCGCAGTGCCGTTTCGGAATCGCGCACGGCCAGCAGCACCCGGCCGAACCGCGAGCGGGTAATGGCCAGACAAAGCACGTAGGACCCAACCAGACAAAGCAGCGTCACCACGTAGAGCGCAATTTTCACATTCGGATCGCTGAGTTCGTAGCCGGCGATGGTTTTAAAATGCGTCAGTCCATTGGTGCCGCAAAGCTTCATCTCGTTCTTACTGAAGAACATCATGGCTGCAACCGTGAGTGCCTGCGTGAGGATGGAAAAGTATACCCCCTTCACTCGACTCTTAAATCCGAGGAACCCGATGAGTCCTGCAAAGAGGCCGGGCAATAGCATCCCGAGAACCAGCGTCAGATTGAACGATTTAAAAACTGCCCAGAACCAGGGAAGCACTTCCATACCGCGGGTTTCGCCGACCTTGTAGGGATAGACCACATACAGCGCTTCGGGAATCCCGTTGTGCAGTGTGCCCTGCTGCGCCAGATGAATCCCCATCGCATAGCCGCCGATGGCAAAAAACAGGGCCTGGCAGAGGCTCAATATTCCGGTGTAGCCCCAGATCAGATCCAGCCCGAGGGCCACGATGGCCAACGCCATATAGCGCCCGGCCATGTTGACCGTTTCCACGGAGATGACTCCGGCCGTTGCGAGCATCGGCAGCAAACATGCCAGTGCCAGAATCGCGCCTAAAAACCCTTTGTTCAACTGCTTCGCCGATGATCCGGCAAGTGAACCCAAATAATATCCTGAACCGGTCTGTACATTAGTCATCGGCCAGTCTCCCCTTTGCGGCGAACAAACCGGACGGTTTGTACTGAATGAAGGCAATTACGACAATGAGCACAATAATCTTGGCCCAAACCGCCCCGAACAGGGTGCCTTCAAGAAATTTATTTAATAGCCCCAATCCCATACCACTGCAGACGACACCGGCCAGATTTCCGACCCCGCCGGTTACCACCACGAGGAAGGAATCGACGATGTAGTTCTGCCCCATATCCGGTGTAATTCCGCCGATAGTGGTTAAGGCATACCCCGCCACACCGGCCAGTCCGGAACCGAGCATGAAGGTGAAGCTGTCGGTCATACGCGTGTTGATGCCCATCGATGCGGCCATATCGCGGTTCTGAATAACGGCCCGCATTTTAAGGCCAAGCGTGGTGTAGCGCATTAGCGCCACCACCCCGCCGACACACACCGCGCAGAGGATGAAAATGAAAATACGGTTAAAGGAGAGACTCATGCCTTCGGCGATTTCGACGCCGCCCTGCAGCCAGGTCGGCGTATTGCACGAACGGTTGTCGCCAAAAATCAGGCGGGTGGTCTGAATTAAAATGAGACCCACACCATAGGTTGCGAGCAGCGATTCGAGCGGACGCTTGTAGAGCCGCCGAACGACCGTCCATTCAATCAAACCGCCGAACATCGCGGAAACCAGAAAGGCCATGGGCAGTGCGACGATGAAGAAGATGTTATTGGGCGATTCAGGCGTATGTTTAAAGAGCTCCTGCATGCAATAGGTGGTGTAGGCCCCGATCATCATCATTTCGCCGTGGGCCATATTAATGATGCCCATCATGCCGAAGGTGACGGCGAGCCCGAGGGCCATGAGCACCAGAATGGAGCCGGAGGAGATGCCGGAGTTTAAAATATTGAAGGTCGAAATCTGCCGCTCTTTCGTGGTGATTCGTTTCAGGGCTTTCCGCACGGCGGGGTCGTCGGGCCTATCGAGGTTTTCCAGAAAGGAGCGCGAACGGACACTGCGTACTTTACCGAGCACTTCAATGGCGGTGGCCTGCTCGGCCGGTGTGCCGAAACGAAGCAGCAGCAGGGCTGAACTTTCATCGGCCGCTTTACGGATACTTCGCTTGGGATCCGATTCCGAAAGGTTCCGAAGTTTGGAAATCAGAATTGGAGAATGGTCACCCAGCCCGGTTTTACGAACGGCTTCAAGCCGCTGTTCGTTGTCCGGTGCGCTGAGTTCCAAAAGGGTGATGGCTTCGAGTACACTCTTCCGCTCTTTGCGAGAAGGTTCGATGATTTCGATCTCCTCAATTGGAATCAGATATGCACTGCCATCAGCCTGTAAAAGGGGTTCTCGAGTGAATAAATCCGCAATCGGAACAAATTCATCAAGGTCATCGTTTGTAAAGATATCGAGCCCGAGCACCACGTTGTCTTCATACAAATAGAGACTGCCCATTCGGTAATCCGAAAGCACCGGAATCATGCGCTGGTCCCCGGAGTTGGCAATTTCCTGCAACGTGACGGACCGCACGTCCTTATCGGAACTTCCGAGTTTTTTCAGCTGCTCGATCACCGGATCGGCCTGGACCGATAATGCGCTGGTGAGCAGCAATAGTTTTAAATAGTTGACCCAATTCATGAGCATCCTCTAGTCGTGGGAAACGTGGTTTTGCCGGGGATCGCGGAACGCCATCCCCGACAGCAATGGGTTAGACGATGCTTATTTCTTCGGTCCGCCGGTCGGAGCCGGGAAGTTTCCATCGGTGTGCAGCAGCGTGCTGTATGAATCGGGTTTCACCAGCCCTTCGCTTTCCCACACAATTTTGAACTGACCGTTTTTGAGGATTTCGCCGACCAGTACCGGTTTGTAGGTATGCTGATTGACGGCGTCGAATTTCTTTACACCGCCGGGCGAATCGAATTCCATTCCGTTCAGTTCTTCACGAACCACATCCACATCCACCGAACCGGCCGCATTGGCTGCCTGCGCCCAGGCTTTCACGCCGAAGTAGGCCGCTTCAATCGGGTCGTCCGTCACACGGTCTTTTCCGCCCGGAAGATTGTTGTCGGCGCAGTAGGTTTTAAATGCTTTCACGAAGGCTTTGTTTTCAGGCGTTTTGATGCTCTGGAAATAGTTCCATGCCGCGAGGTGGCCGACGAGCGGCTGCACATCCATCGCACGCAGTTCGTCTTCCGCAACGGAGAACGCCATGATCGGGCACAATTCAGACGTCAGGCCCTGGTTCGCAAATTCTTTGTAGAACGGCACATTGCTGTCGCCATTAATGGTGGACAAAACGCAGGCATCGCCGGCGGCACCGAACTTTTTAATGTTGGCCACGATCGTCTGGTAATCCTGGTGATGGAACGGCGTGTATTCTTCAATGATATTTTCGTCCGGCACCCCGACGCTTTTCAGATAGGCCTTCAGCACTTTATTGGCGGTACGCGGGAAAACATAGTCCGTTCCGAGCAGGTAGAACTTGGTGCATTCCATTTCGTCCATCATATATTTAGCCGCAGGAATCAACTGCTGATTCGGAGTTGCTCCTGTGTAGAAAACGTTCAGCGATTGCTCTTCCCCTTCGTACTGCACCGGATAAAACAACAGCGCATTGTATTCTTCGAAAACCGGGAGACAGGATTTACGGCTGACCGACGTCCAGCAACCGAATGTGACGGCCACATCTTCTTTGGTGATCAGCTCTTTGGCTTTTTCATTGAACAGCGGCCAGTCAGATGCGGGGTCGACCACCACCGCTTCGAGTTGTTTGCCGTTCACACCGCCCGCGGCATTTACTTCATCAACCGCCATTAAGACGACGTCTTTCAATGAGGTTTCAGAAATGGCCATCGTTCCGCTCAACGAGTGCAGCACACCCACTTTAATCGTCTCTTCGGCCTGAGCAGCAATGGACAGAGTACATAACGCAACCGTTGCTCCGGCTGTTTTTAGAAAGTTTTCCCGAATCATGATTGTCTCCTTTAACTCCAGTTAACATTAACGAGCACAGCAACGGGCCGTGCGAATGAGGAGCCCGTTTGCACAGGGTGTGCCAAACGGAAGGTTCAGGAGCGGCTGAAAAGTGAAATATTAGTGTAACTATCGTTATTTAGGTGTTTTGAAAAACATTCAATAAATACGGGGATAAATATGCACGCTTCGTATGGAATTCAATATTGTATACAATATATTTCCATAAAGAACATTTCTGTATTTACAGATTAGCAATAGATATTTTTGTCAGTTTAGTAGGAAAGAGGGTACCGGCAGAAAAGGCTTACCCTACTGGAACGCCTGCACGAGGGCTTTTTTAAACGATTCCTGTACATTATTCCGGCCCATCAGGATATTTTTATGTAACTGTGTTCGAGCTTCAGTCGGCTTGCCTTGTTCAATTGATTCAAGAATGGCTAGATGGGCTTTGCAGGTGCGTTTTAAACGGGCAAAGGTGGTGATGTCTTTCACGCGCAGAAACCGGAGCTGGGCATTTACATCGTGCAATGCTTTTGAAAGGGCCGGGTTTTCCAGCATATTCACGAGTGTTTGATGAAAGTGCTCATCGGCATCGCTCCAGAAAACGGGGTCAATATCGCCCTCTTCCGAAAACAGCGCATGTTCCATCCATTCCAGTTTCAGGTCGGAAATCTTGACTGCGGCTTCGGGTTTGGCGGCAAATACATCGATGGCATACAATTCAAGTGCCGTCCGCAGCTCGTACAAATGATTGATGTCCTCAACCGACAGTTTGCGAACGCTACAACCGATGTTTCTTTCTTTAATGACCAGCCCGTTATCAATCAGCATGCTCAATGCTTCACGTACAGGAACGCGACTGACTGCAAACTCTTCGCACAGAGTCTTTTCGGTGAAACGCTGGCCGGGAATATATTCCCAGTCCAGAATGCGTTTTTTCAGCACCCCGTAAATACTCTTCGCTGTGTGTTTCTGTGGTTGTTCGCTCATCGCTGCCCTATCTATTTCCAATCATTGGAATGTTTTAAGTCCGTCCAATCGGAAAATAGTCTTCTCGGTTTTCAGGTCCAGATTACCCGCTTTAAAATCGGCCATGAAATTGACAGCGCTGGCCGAATACGGCGCGTCCATCGGACCGGATGGAACACCGGCATTCCAATAGCCCAGCAGTCCGCACCGAGCAAAGCCCCCATGCGGCTCACTCAACATGGTTATCATTCCCGCACTCACAGCAAAATTGGCTCCGTTTAAGAGCGGTTGGTCATAAATATTCTTTTGCGCGACAACAATTCAAATTTTCCAATCGTTGGAAAAAGTCCAGGGAACCTTTTAAATTTTGTCAGTCGTATTTTTTGTGTGTGCGCGAGACGCGGTGCTCTTTGGACGGACCACCGGCTGTTTCGGCTGAAACGGCTGGATGAAGGCTTCGTGGAAATCGTAGCCTCCCATGAAATCTTCGATGGAATCTTCTTCGGTTTTTCCGAGCAGACCTTCGTCGACAAGATTAAAGACGATGTTTCCGAAATCGACGCATTCGGTGATCCCCCACTCGGAAAGTACGCGTTTTGTGACAGGGCCGTATTCTTTAAGGGCATATTCGCGCATACCATCCAGCAGTTCGGTGCCGGAAACGTGGCGGGGTTTATCGAGTGCTTTTACGGTGTGGTCCAATCCCTCGCGCACAAAAATGTAGGCCTGCGCTGTGTAGCGATCGTCTTTGGTGATGATCGGCGCCAGCAAATCAAAAATGGATGGATTATTCATAGTTAAAGCTGTTCTCGCAGTTTTTCTGCCAATTCGTTCATTTCATCAATATCGTCGTATTTTTTTGCATTCCAGTTCCAGTGGTGTCCGTCGTTGTTGAACCGCGGGATGACATGCACATGAATATGTTCCACTTCCTGTCCCGAGGCTTTTCCGTTGTTTTGCATGATATTGACCCCGTCGGCGCCGAATGCGTTCAATTGGGCGCTGGCGATTTTCTTTGCCGTGATGTGCAGTTGAGCCAGAATTTCATCCGGCGTTTCTGTAATAGGATCGTAGTGTTTTTTCGGAATTACGAGGGCATGGCCTTTAATAATCGGGCCTATATCCATGAAAGCGAGTACTTCATCGTCTTCATAGATGATCGTGGCCGGAATTTCTTTAGCAACAATTTTACAAAAAATGCAGTCATTCATGATTCAGCTCCGATTCAACCGGAATGGAGGGCGAAGGATTCCGATTATTGAGGTAGAGATAGCGGGCCGCCAAACCCAGAATAAAAAGTGAGCAAATGACCAGAATATAGATCTTTTCCTGCTTCGTGAGCAAAAAACCGGATTGGATTGGGTTGGACTTTTTTTCTGCCATGCGGGGAATCTACCAAACCCCGCCGGAATGAGGAGCCGAATTTATTTTCTATTTCAAAACACCGAAGGTCGGTCCCTCGGCCGTTGCCGCGCCTGAATCCAGCTTCATCTGCGGCAGCAGGTTTTCCGGAATTTCCTGCAGTTTAAAGACAGGTAGAATCGGGCGTCCGTCAGCGCTCTTCGGATATTCAACCCCTTCCTGCTCAATCAGCAGACGACAATAGAACCAGCCGCCGGGAAGCTCGCCGATCAATACTTCCATGTCTATCGGCCGACCTTTGGTCATATGAAACCAGTCACCGATGACATAGCCCTGTTCCTTGGAGGATTTAAACTGTCGGCTTCGGGAATCGTCACTCAACCAGCCTGTTACCCGGCCTCTGTGCTGATCTTTATTGTTCGTCAGATCCTGACTCGGGTAGTTGGCATCAATCACCAAATCCCCTTTAATCCGGACCATAAGAATATCGTCGGCAATCCCCCAGAACCGGTAGCGACCGGTTTCCGGTGCTGCAATTTTTCCATTATAATAAGCCACCCAGCGTCTCGGCTCCACCACATCGTCCACGCCATAGGCTTTGGGAGCTTCCTCTGCCTTCATATATGGAACCATGAACGTGGTGGCAAATTTGCTCTTCGGTGCTTTGAAGTATCTGCCCTCCAGCCGTTTCGGGTTCCAGGATCCGGCAAAGTTTCGGATAACTTCTACAAACTCGCGGTTCTTTTGCTTTTCCAGTTCCGCGTCTTTAGCCTTATCGCCCGTGATTTCAACGGCGAGGTCGGACGGTTTTCCCTTTGAGTCCATTTTCAGATCGAAAAAGGTGCCTTCCAGCTCATTGCCGGAGCCCTTGCTGCCACCGAACAGGTCGATATCCAACGAGAAGCCGATGCTCCCGAGGCCGCCGCCATCCATATAGCCGGTTCCCCCTTTAATGCCCGAAATCTCCGGCATTTTAATATCCATTGATTTCGTTTTCGGCTTGGATACAATGGTTTTTCGTAGCTTCGGCTTCTGGACTTTCTTTTTCTTAACATCTACCGGAACAGTCAGTTTTTTGAGTTTCATATTCGGACGCGAAACCGGTTTGGCCTCAAAAACCTGCTCGTTTTTTACATATACCCGTACGGCGACAAATGAAATTGCCACCACAATCAGAACCGCGTGAATTCCCAGGCTGACCATGGCCGCACTCGATTTCGCGTGATTGCCAAAAAAACCTTTTTTTCCTGTTTTTGCCATAATGACTCATCCTTAAAGCTGATAAATTAAACAAGGGGACAATACGCACAAACCATACCTCTTTCAAGGTTAGCTGTACTTTTGTTGCAGGTAATCTGGGCGAGCCTTCTTTTCACAAAAAAAAGCCCAAACCGCAAAGGCCGGGCTTTCATTTTCCAATGGTTGGAAATCTTACGCGTTCAGAGCTTCCGCAATTGAATCGCAGACATATTCGATGTTTCCGGAGGTGAGGCCGGCAACGTTGATGCGTCCGCCGTTCACAATGTAGATGCCCTTGTTTTCCTTGAGCCAGGCAACCACTTCGTTAGAAAGACCGCTGAAGGAGAACATGCCCCGCTGCGTTTTAATGAACGAGAAGTCCTGTTCAACACCACGGGCTTTAAGGCCGTCCACCAACAGGATACGCATCGCTTTAATGCGGTCGCGCATCTCCGCCACCTCGCCGATCCACTGATCATAAAGAGCGGCATCGTCGAGCACCGCACTGGCCGCCAAACCGCCGTGCGCCGGCGGATTGGAATAGTTTACGCGAACCACCAGTTTGGCGTGGCTCAGGGCAACGGCGTTTTCTTCCGCAGTCGGGCTGACAATCGTCAGAGCACCGGTACGCTCATTATAAAGTCCGAAGTTTTTCGAGAACGAGCTGGCAACGAGGAAGTCGATACCGGCGGCTGCAAATTTTTCAACGGCCACACGGTCTTCTTCGATACTGTCGCCAAAACCCTGATAAGCAAAGTCAAGAAACGGCGTCCAGCCTTTCGCCTTGGCGACTTCTACCACCTTGCTCCACTGATCGCCGATCAGATCAACGCCGGTGGGGTTATGGCAGCAAACGTGCATCAGCACAATATCGCCGGCCGGCACAGTGGAAAGCGCGGCGATCATTCCGTCGAAATCCACGTCTTTAGTGGCCGGGTCGTAATACGGATAATCCGAAATCGAAAAACCGGCGGCGGTGAAGATCCCTTTGTGATTGGCCCAGGTCGGGGTGCTTACCCAGAGTCTGGCATCCGGATTAAACTTTTTCAGCAGGTCGGCTCCAACCCGCAGGGCTCCGGTTCCGCCGGGGGTCTGCATGGTGGCCGCGCGTTTGGCACTGATGACTTCACTATCCGCGCCGAAGAGCAGCTTCTGCACATTGGCGGCATAGGCCGGACTTCCAGGGATTGGAAGATAGCCTTTGGAGGTTTCTGTCTCTGCCAGCTTCACCTCGGCCGATTTGATGCATTTGAGAATCGGGGTGGTTCCATTATCGTCTTTGAACACACCAACGCCCAGGTTCACCTTGTTCGGGTTTTCATCGTTTTTAAATGCCTCGGTCAGGCCCAGAATGGCGTCCGCCGGTGCGGCTTCAATTTCTTTCCACATATTCATCTCCATAACTTGTAATTGCGCGACACCCTATCGGCATGCTCGCGTATTACGAGTTCTTATCCAAAATATTGGTCGTACCAACGTTGGATCGTATCTTCTTCGACTTTTAGAATGCCGATTTCGCGTAACGCATTTTCCGCCGAATCGGAGGCATGCGCGGCATTGACCATAATGTCGGTACCGTATTCCCTGCGGACCGAACCCGGTGCGGCTTTGCTCGGATCGGTCGGGCCGAGAATATTACGAATCTTCTCAACCGCATTTTCGCCGGCATAAACCAGCGTCATACAACGAACCCGACCCTCGCTTATCGTGCCTTCAGCATCCACATCCGGCGCCCACTGGCCGGTCATAAACTTCATGATGCTGTAGAACTGGTGATCGCCGAACGCCGGGCCCAGCGTTCCTGCCAGCGCCTCGGTTACTTCCGCCGGCATTTCAAAACCGAACTCCTTTTTCAGCGCTTTACGCGCACGATCGACCGCCATGCCGCCGAGCTTGTCGCGCAGGACCGGCTGAACCGGACCATAGAACTCCAGTGCTTCCGCCAGACTCATGCGCAGCAGCTTGACCCCGATCAGGCGCAGGCCGGAACGCGAAAAAATATCCATAATGTTACCTGGGCGGGAACTCGGGAACGTGAAATTGTCGGGCTTAATAATCACCAGTGTTTTCTGAACATCCTGATCTTCCGCAAGACGAATCGCATTGTGCTGAATACCGCCGTCTTTAATGGAGAACTCGGACCACAGCGAAAGCACGTTCTGCACAATTTCAGACGTTGGCGCCGCGAGTACCGCCGGCTCAAAATAGGTCACATGACCATCGTGGTCTTTAATATAGTCGCCGTACGTTCCGCGAATCGTATCGGCACTTTCAACCGAATCTTCAAACCCGCCGATCGAATCGCGCAGTTTTCGCACCGCATTCTCGCCTTCAAACAGCAGCATCAGAACACGGTGGACCTGCCCGTCTTCCGTAGGCGAAAATTCGCGCTCAATATACTCGGAAAGCAATTCCCGAATTTCCGGCCACACCTCGTTCTCACTGCGGATGAGTTCCGAATAGCGTTTCACCAGCTCCGGGCTGGGCCCAAACATCCTTGCTGCAACAAGATCCAATCCGGTTGTGCTGAGCAAACGACCAAGCACCCCGCCCGTGCGCGATTTGCGCAACGTGTACGGGGTTACCAATACATATCCAAGTTCCTTTGACATTTACATCCTCCTAAAGTAAAGCACTTCATACCGACCAACGATTACAGGCACAATATCGAAATGCGACTTTATGGATAATCAAACCCAGAATAACAAGCTCCCCGAGAAGGTAGTTCGGCGCCATGCCGAGCTGCTCGAAGAGATACTTCCCGAACTCTCAAAACTGGTCCTTGAAGAAGGCCGGCCGGCCGATGCCCTGCTGAATGCTTTCCTGCGCACGCGCCGGGAACTCGGTTCGCGCGACCGCCGTTTTCTATCGCAGGCGGTCTTTTCCTACTTTCGCTGGTATGGCTGGACCGTTATCAAACTGCAGCTCAACATACAGGAAGCCTGCCTGGTTGGCACCCTGCTCGACTCCACCGAACTGCCCTACAGTTTCCAATATCTGGAAACCCGCTGCAAACTGCCTTTCAAAGTCGAGCCTCTCGGACACCTGAATACGGAAGAACAGCGCAAAAAACTCAATGAGCTTTTTAAGGACACCGAAGGATTCCAACCACTGGAACTGGGCGATCTGGTGATTCCGGAGTTTGGCAACGTGGTTGATCCCAAGCGCGAAGCTGACCTGATTGAATCGTTCCAGAAACGCCCCCCCGCCTGGATTCGGACCCGCTCCGGCACAGAGGAGATGGTGAAAACATTGGCAGATCAGCAGATTCAGGCAACCGTTCACGAACGGGTAAAAGACGCCATCGCAGTGAATACCGGTATCAGCCTGCAACACGTGCTGTCCAAACAATCCGGCCAGTTCATCGTTCAGGACCTGGCGTCTCAATGCGTCGGATTGGTTGCCGACCCGCAGCCCGACGGCGATTGGTGGGATTGCTGCGCAGGAGCCGGCGGAAAAGCCATGCAGCTGATGGATCTGATGCAGGATGGAAAGGTTCTGGCCACAGATGTTCGAATTCCGGCCCTGAAGGAATTGAAAAAGCGTACTCGCAAGCACGGTATTAAGAACATCCGAACACAGCTCTTCAATGCCGCAACCGATGAACCGTTCACTAAAACGTTTGATGGCGTTATGGTGGATGCGCCCTGCTCCGGCTGGGGCACCTGGAGCCGCAACCCGGATGCGCGCTGGCGCTCCTCCCGCCGCGATGTCATTCAATGCTCCACCCGCCAGCTTAAAATCCTGAACAACGTCACCTGGTGCGTGAAACCCGGCGGAGTATTAATTTATGCCGTCTGCACCTTCACGCAGCCCGAAACGGAAGAGGTGATCGTGAAGTTCCTTGGTCAGCATCCGGACTTCCGCCTGGAACCGTTCGCGAACCCGATGACCGGCGAACAAACCAATGGCCAGCTTCAGATCTGGCCCTGGGAAGGCCCCGGCGATGCCATGTTCATCGCCCGTTTTAAACGTTCGTAGTACCGTCTTTAGACGGCCATTCAGCAACGCCGGCTAAAGCCGGAACTACATACTTAATCCAGAGTCTTGAAATACTCAATATCGGTGTTTTCGAAAGTAACACTGCCGAGACGCAATTGAATGGTTTCCGCCGTCGGCGCGGGGAGCACCAGCGAGTTGAGCACCAGCTTTCCGGTAAATTCCTCGTCCCAGCCCCGTAGACGCAGACGGACTCTGCGATTAAGCACAATATGAAATTTTTCTTCCACTCGCTGGAAGGCCAGTTTTTGCTCGGAAAGGAATTGGAACCAGCCCTCTTCTCCCAGATCACGAGGGAATTCGAGCAGGTCGTCTGCTGCCAAATCAAAATCAAGCTGGTTCTGTCGTTCATCCATAAGCGCGACAAGATAACTAAAAGTAGCGCGTTTGAAAATTGGCTTTCTATTTTTTCCTAGGTCTGGACAATCAAGCGCCTCAATCTGAAAGGTTTGCCGTGAACAAATTTTCAATATCAATAGCTGTGTTTTGTGCAGGAATCCTCTCCGGCTGTGTTTCAGTGAACGAAAAGGAGGTGCTCCCCGAAACTCCCGTACAGCTACATCCCAACGCAGCAAAACTGAACGGATCCCTTTCTGTGGCCCTTTATATTCCAGCCGAACACACCGTTGCCGACATTCCGCTGCGCTCCAGAACCATCCAGCAGGTTGCGGCCACCGTGGATTCGGCCGTTGTCAGTATCTACGTAAAAACCGCCACTCCGGTAAAAGTCCGGCTGATTCCTTTCAACCTCAAATTCACCGGCATTCCCGCCTCCCTGCCCGGCGTGGGACTCGGCTCCGGCTTTTTCATCCATCCCGGCGGCTATCTGCTGACCAACGAACATGTGGTTCGCAATGCCACCGATATCCGGGTCATGACCCACAACGGAACCGACTATATTGCTAAAATCATCGCGCTCGATCCCGTCTACGACCTCGCCCTGCTCAAAGTCGACTCCCCAAACAACCTCCGATTTTCCTTCATCCCCATGGGCGATTCAACCCAGCTGCGCGGTGGCGACCTCGTGATTGCCGTCGGAAATCCACTGGGCTTCGGACACACTGTAACCTCCGGCATTATCAGCCACACCGGCCGCAGCCTTTTCGAGGAAAAAGATTCGGAAGGCCGCTATGTCCGCTACATTCAAACCGATGCAGCCATCAATCCCGGCTCCTCCGGTGGACCGCTCATCTCACTGACCGGTGCCTGGGTGGGACTCAACACTGCGCAAATTGCCAATACCCAGGGCATTGGCTTCACGGTTCCCAGCACCCAGGTGCAGGAATTTATTAATAATGTACTTTCCGGCAACGGGCAACAGGTTCAATAGTTCACCAAAGGAAATCACCATGCAAAAAAATATCTACCTAGCCATCCTCGCCGCCTTCCTGTTCGCACTCTGCGGCTGTGTCAACCGAACCGTCAGCAGTGGAGAGCAGAATCGCGGATCCAGTGCCCACGGTTCAAAAAGCAGCAGCAAAGTGATTTCAGAAAAGCGCGTATGGATCTGGCAGAAAGAATTCCGGAACAACTGATAAAGCCAGCACCTGCTCCAATGGCGAAGGGCAGAAACGAGCTCTCTTTGGAAAAACGTAAACGTAAACGTAAACGACTGGATTGGAATCCCGACATCGAGGAGCGCCCGCATACGGAAACCATGGACGAAGAGATGATGTCGTTGGTCCATCCCTGTATTCGGGGAAGAGTTCTGGTGGCCGCATCAGTCATCGGCCTTTTTCAAAACGATATCAACGCCGAGTCTGCCTACGCCCAGCGCTGCCCGAAATGCGATCACCACACCCTCGTCCGCGAACGCGCCGGCGATCCGAAATCCCCCTGGCGCTGCAACCACTGCGGCAACGATGCCGATGAATTCGGCAATAAGCTGTAGACAAAAAAAGGCCGTAACTCGAAAGTTCCGACCTTTGGAAAGCTTGGGGTGAAAGACGGGATTCGAACCCGCGACTTTCTGGACCACAACCAGACGCTCTAACCAACTGAGCTACAATCACCATTCGCAAGAGCCGATGAAGATAGCGCGAACCGGCTGAAAATCAACCGTTTTTTCCGGAAAAAAATTCTAACCCTTTTTAATCCGCTTTTTTCAGTACAGAATAATGAGGACAAAATAATGTATGCCTTCCGCCGACACGGTAATTTAAAATCATTCTGTCATCATTATTTTGTAAAAAACGACCTTCAGGCGACCGAAAAGGTAGTTTCTGATAACTTTGTGTTGCAAAGTACTTTTTAAGTGCATATCTTCCAACCATTGGAAATCAAAACATGATTGCAAACCACATACATGATGCGCTGGGACAGGTACGGCGGCTGCAGGGATTGATCCTGGAAAAGCGCAAGTTTACCGGCTATTCCGGCAGCGCACGCATACTGGGCGGATCGGTTGCCCTGCTCGGCTGTGTGCTGATGGCGCTCTATTCCGAATCCTACGCTGCGCACCTGCTCGGCTGGGGCTGCATTCTGGTGGTGGCGCTGGCCGTGAACTATGGCGCGCTCATGCTCTGGTTTATTCAGTTGCCGGACCGCGAGCGCACCGGGCGCACCATTGCGCCGGCGTTCGATGCCGTCCCCCCGCTGGCGGTCGGTGCGGTTTTAACAGCGGCCCTCTTGTTGCGGGGGAACCCCGATCTCCTCTACGGCTCGTGGATGTGCCTCTATGGCCTCGCGCACACCTCTTGCCGAACGGCCCTGCCGAAAGAAAACTGGTATCTGGGGTTCTACTATTTGACGGCCGGCTCTTTTTTCCTGCTCTGGCCGGGAACTAATTTCATGATCCCGTGGCCGGCCGGGTTAGTATTCCTCGTCGGCGAATGGATCGGCGGAACTATATTCCACCGCCACAAAGTCGAGGCAATGGAGCATTACGATGACTAAAAAAGTAAACGCCTTCCAGGCATTGGAAAAAATCTTTCACGAACCCAGCCGCCTCGCCATCATGTCGGCGTTGTGCATGGCGACCGACGGACTCACGTTCAGCGAACTCAAAGCCGAGTGCGACCTCACCGACGGCAATCTCAACCGCCACCTCAAGGTGCTGAAAGAAAACGAAGCGGTCCGGGTGAAGAAGGAATTTGTCGATGACAAGCCCCGCACCACGGTCTTCATCACCCGGCAGGGCCTCAATCGGTTCAACGACTATCTCGAAGCCCTCGCCGATGTGATGAAGCAGGCCCGCAAAGCCCTGCCCAAAGAAAAAACAAACACCCTTTCAACCCTTGGCAAAAAGGCCACCACGTAAATCATTACCCACAGATGAACGCAGATCGACACAGATTAAACCGAACCATACGGCAGAGCTGGCGAGACGCCTGCGACACATTGGCCGTACCGCAGGCGGCCCGCCTGCCCCGCCGCGCTCGTTTTTTTCACCGCTATACTTTGCCATGCAAAGTTCTTTTCTTTAATCGAATCATTTTCCTAGGCACATGGACGACGCTCGTTACCGCCCTCTTTATTTACCCCGGTTTTGAAATACGGGGGCTCGCCATGGGACTCATCATTGGTTGCGGGCCCGTCCTACTTTTCTCTCAGGGATACTATCAACACCCGTTTATCCAGCTTCTGGCCATGTTTCTGATCAGCGGATTATTCGTGCTCCTCTGCGCCTGGTTAATGGATAAAGCTAAAATAAGATGGGCCACCATCTTTCTGACAGCATTCATGTTGGCCGGAGCCGCCTGGTGCGCCAGCCGTCACATCAGCTTCGAAACCTGGAAACACACACCCGCTATATCGGCAGCCATAGAATCGCCGGAAGTGAGTTATCGCCCTACCCGATGGGATTTCAACAAGACCATCGTTATTCCCCAAACGATCGCTGGCGCTTTATGGGGGCTGTATCTGGCAGCCGGAACCGGCGCGCTGCTATCCACTTCAATTTTTACGACAAGAATCATCCGGAAACCCAAATCCACCCCGAAACTAGGAGACTCCCATGGAAGAAGAAAATATTGAACCACCGAAACAAGTCCGCATTCCGAAAGACCCGTTTACCGAACAGTTCCAACCCTTGGAAAACGACCGCCTGTTCAGCGTGGTCGATGCCACGCTGAAGCGCCCCGCGCAGATGGCGCATGAACTAATCCACGGCACAGGCTGGAAAGCGCCCCTGTTTCTAACACTGGTGCTGCTGTTTTGCCTGACCGTCCTGGGCATCATCATGGGCAGCTTTTCCGGCGGCGCACAGTTTTGGGCGGTGCCGCTCAAAATTGTGACAGGCACCGTCATCAGCGCGCTGATCTGCATGCCAAGCCTCTACATTCTTCTCTGCCTCTCCGGCGGCGGGCAGAGTTTCCCGCAGGTCGGTCGTATGCTGCTGCTCGGCCTGACCCTCGCAGGTATTCTGTTCATCGGCTTTGTGCCCGTCGCGTGGATCTTTTCGCAGGCGACTGAGTCGGCTGTTTTCATGGGCGTGCTCTATCTGCTCGTTTGGGGCATCGGCCTTTTCTTCGGATTGCGGCTGATGAAGACCGCGCTCGAATTCCTCAACAAACGCAGCCTGGGCACCCTGAACTTGTGGATGTTCATCTTTGCAATGGTGCTGCTGCAAATGAGCACGACCCTGCGTCCAATCATTGGAAAAAGCGAACCGCTGAAGTTCAACGAGAAGATGTTTTTCATGGCGCACTGGAGCGAAGCCCTGCGCTAACGGACTATACTCAGGCAGAAAGATGGTTGGCAGAAAGATCTATTCATCCGCTGCTCTTTCATATTTCTGCCGCCAAATTTTTCTGCCCATTAATCCGTAGACTATAAATCAAACGATGAAAAAACTACTCACCAGACTGCCCGTCCTGTGCCGGGGCGACTCGTCGGCCATCTCCGGCTGGCTCGACGAGCAGAGCTGGCGATGGATCGCCTTTTGCGGGCTGACCATTGCGCTGGGCTCCGGGCTTTACGGCGCAACCATTGGCCTGTGGCGGGCGGAGCTGATGGCGCTGTATGTGGCCATCAAGTTTCCGTTGCTGATTTTCCTGACCACCTTCTGCAACGCCCTGCTGAACTGGATGCTGGCCCTGATGATCGGCGCGGGCATCACATTCCGCCAAACCCTGCTGGCCCAGTTGATGGGCTTCACGGTGGCCTCGCTCATTCTCGCGGCGGTGGCACCGATCACTCTGTTCATCCTGTTTAACACCCCATCGCTGGAGAGCGGCGATACCTTTGGCCACAGCTTCTTCATGCTGATCAACGTCGGCATACTTGGCGTAGCCGGTCTGGTGGCGAACGGCCGACTCTACCGGTTTCTCCTGCTGCAGACCGGCAACCGCGCACTCGCCCGCAAAGTACTGGTCGCCTGGCTCGCCGGCAACCTGTTGGTCGGCGCGCAGCTTTCGTGGAACCTGCGCCCGTTCATTGGCGCCCCCCACCTCGAAGTACAGTTTCTCCGCCCGAATCCGTTCGAGGGAAATTTTTATGAAACCGTCTTCCGCGCGGCGAAACGCATCGTCGAGGAGGCAGCCCCATGAACCTGCTACGCATCGATTCCCTCGCAATGCAAACCGCCGCCGGGTGGAAATACCTCGGTATCCTGCTGGCGGGATCGGCGCTCTATGGGCTGGCCTTCGGATTCTGGCGCTCCCCGCTGCAGGCCGTTTATTCCGCCTTTAAAATGCCGTTGCTTTTCCTCTCCACCAACGCCGCCAGCGGGACGGCCAATGCCATGCTCTCGCAGGTGCTCGGGGCTGGCCTGTCGTTCAGACAAGTATTCCTCAGCATCACCATCGGCATGGCCATGGCGGCCGCCCTGCTCGGAGCGCTCAGCCCGGTTGCGCTCTTCTTTTCTATGCAGAGCCCCGTCACCTCGGCGGCCTATCCCTGGGTGCTGCTCGGCCATACGACCCTCATCGGCCTTTGCGGAACCGTCGGGATGGTGCGCCTCCACGATTTACTATCCTCGCTCACCGCCATACCCAGCCGACTCCTCGCCACTTGGTTTCTGGTATCCGGCTTTACCGGCTGCCAGCTTTCCTGGATTCTCAGTCCTTTTCTTGCAATGCCCGACCGTCCCGTACCGTTCTTTAACCCGGTACGCATTTTCGGGCAACTTTTACGAATACCTGTGGCACACGCTCGTTGGAGGAATATGAAGGTTAAATTAATACTCCCTTCCCTGATAGAAGCAGAGAGCCCATTGTGGCGACCGATCAAATATTCGCTCTTTCCCCCGCTGGGCCTGGCGACCCTTGCCGGGTTTTTATCCCCGGATGATGAGGCCGAAATTGTCGACCAACATGTTCAGACGCTAAACACCAACGACACGCCCGACATCGTCGCCATTCAAGTGTACATCACCAATGCCTATCGCGCGTATACCATTGCAGATGAATATCGGAAAAAGGGCGTTTTCGTGATTCTCGGAGGATTACATGTGACCTCTCTTCCCGCAGAAGCTACTCAACACGCTGATACGATATTTCTCGGCCCGGCCGAAGAAGCGTTCCCCCGCTTTCTGGAAGATTACCGGAACGGCCGTCCTGCAAAACGATATGCGTCCAAGACCCGAACACTCGTCGGTCTCCCTCCTCTCCGACGGGATCTGATCGACAGGAACCTCTATCTTGTACCCAACTCCATTATCGTCAGCCGCGGCTGTCCGCATCAATGCACATTCTGCTACAAAGACAGCTTTTATAAGGGTGGAAAATCCTTCTACACACAGCCCATCGATGCGGTTCTTGAGGAAATCAACCGACTGCCCGGACGACACCTCTATTTTCTGGATGACCATTTACTGGGCCATGAAATGTTTGCACAGGAACTGTTCAGCGGTATGCGCGGGATGAATCGAATTTTTCAAGGTGCCGCAACCGTCAGCTCCATTTTGAAAAGCAACCTTATCGAACGGGCGGCGGAGGCTGGACTGCGGAGCATTTTCGTCGGTTTCGAAACCCTGAATCAAGATAACCTGAAACAGAGCAATAAAGCGCATAATCTTGAATCGGACTATGAACGTGCCATTCATCGCCTGCACGATCTGGGAATCATGATTAACGGCAGCTTCGTGTTCGGCCTCGATTCAGACGATTCATCCATCTTTTCGCGCACGGTTGACTGGGCCGTAAACATGGGAATTACGACTTCAACATTTCACATCGCAACGCCGTACCCGGGCACAGAATTCTATAAGCAGATAAAGAGCGAAGGCCGCATGCTTACCGAAAACTGGAATCACTTCGACACACGCCACGTCACCTTTAAACCAATGAGATTAAACATGGAGCAACTTCAATCCGGCTACGATCAGGCATACCGCGATTTTTACTCATGGAACTCGATCCTGCGCGCAAGCCTGTTTCATGGTTCAGCCAAGCATCAACTGAAACACTTTTTCTACACTGCAGGCTGGAAAAAATTCGAGCCACTGTGGAACATGGCTATCCACATGAAAAAGCTAAACCTGATGACCCCGTTACTCGAAGGTGTTCTTTCCAGGATCACCAAACAGGCCGACGGTTCGGGCACGCGTCCTGCAAAACTCCTGAAAGAGTCCACACTATGAAGCGCATCATTCCATCTTTTTTTGCCCTGACCGCCCTGCTCATTGGTCTGCCGCTGCTCGGCGTTTGGGTGGCCGGGCACGATATTTCGACCTATCTTGAGTTCCCCCCGCGCACGCACTATGTCGAACACGCCCCGTTTTCCTGGCCGGTATTCATTGGGCTCGCTCTTGTGATTCTAGCGGTGATGGCTCCTTTTCTGATTCGTGTGGGTAGGGCGTGCTCGCCGAGCGCGCCGCGGACGGTTCGTCGAACCGTCCCTACCTGGGGCTGGCTTTCCTTCGCACTCGGCATTCTGTTCTGGATTCTGGCGTGGACGCGTTTCCAATGGTTGGAATTTTTCCAGCTCTACACCTTCACGCCGCTATGGATCTGCTACATTGTGGCGATCAATGCCCTGACCTACCGCCGTGTCGGCCGCTGTTTGCTGACGCATGAAACGCGGTTCTTCATCGCGCTCTTTCCGCTGAGCGCCGCCTTCTGGTGGTTTTTCGAATATCTCAACCGCTTTGTGCAAAACTGGTGGTATACCGCCGGGGCGGACTTTTCTCCGCTGCAATACTTCATCGCCGCCACCCTGCCCTTTGCCACCGTGTTGCCCGCCGTACTCTCCACCGAAGAATGGCTGGCTTCCCATCCGCGCAGTTCCGCCGGGCTCGAATTCAACACCCCCATCCGGTTCACCAAACCCAAACGGATGGCTTGGATTACACTGCTCATCTCCGCCACAGGGCTCTTTTTCATCGGCTGGTTTCCCGACACTCTCTTCCCCCTGCTGTGGGTTGCACCGCTCCTGCTGTTGATGGCCTTCCAATGTCTGGAAAACCGCCCTTCGTTTTTTCCAGAGGTTGGAACCGGTGACTGGCGGCGTATTTACCGCCTGGCCCTCGCGGCACTCATCTGCGGTTTTTTCTGGGAGCTGTGGAACTGGCACAGTCTGGCAAAGTGGATTTATGAAGTTCCTTATGTGCATCGCTTCCAGATTTTTGAAATGCCGCTGCTCGGCTACGCCGGCTATCTCCCCTTCGGCCTCGAATGCGCCGTCATCGCCGAGCTGATCCGCCAAAGGCGGGCATCATGATCGCCCGCCTGCCCCGCCCATTATTCGTTGCGATGGCCGTTATGATTCTCACCAACACCCTCTTTTCCATCGCGCCGCTGGAGCGGTTGCTGCAGGTACCATCGGGTTTCATGGCTTCTTTTTTTCTGGGGGCACCGGCTGAGTTTGACGGAACCGTCGTGCAGATTTTCACGCAACCGCTGCTTACGGTCAGTACGGCCTGCAGCGGGGTCCGGCTCTTTGCCATTCTCGCCGGGCTGGGTGCGGGCTACTGGTGCGGGCGGCGTCCCGCGCGCTGGCTGTCCCTACTGCCGCTTTGTTATGTCATCACCCTCTTCAGCAACTCCGCCCGCATTGCCGCCGCCTGGCAGTTCCGCCGAATCAGCGATGGCCTGCTGCCGGATTGGCTGCAGGAATTTGCGCACATGGGCATCGGCATGGTCTGGAGCCTGACCATTATCGCCGCCCTCGTCTATTGGATATTCCGCCAGCCACAACCCGTAAAGGAAACGACCCGATGAAATCGTTCGAGAAGATCAATCCCGCCATCAAAGCCAATCCCCTGATGATTCTGCTGACCATGGTGATCCCCCAGCTGCTGCTGACCCTTTTCCGGGCGCACGATCTTTACCTGATTCGCGAGGCCATCGAAGAACACCATGGACTGATCCACCTCAACTATCTGAGCTTTCCGCTGCTGCTTTCCGCACTATCATTGGCGATGCTTTTCTGGAGCCGGCACCACAAACGGGATGTGCCTCGACTGGCTATGCTCGGTTTTTTCCTGTTACAGACCGCCGGGCTGGTCACGTTTCTGATGTCGCTGAATGACCTGATTCCGGATGGGGTCGATGAGTGGATTGTTCCGATGGGCACCTTTATGATGGTGCAGCTCGCCAGCTATATGCCCGGTCTATTTTTCGGATTCATTTGCGTGGCCAACATTCGCTGGTTTGGCAACCTGGCCGGAAACATCGGCAGCAGCATCGGTCTGCTCCTCTTCACCCCCGGCGCCCTGTTTGTTTTTGTGAATGCATTTCCGCTGTGGAATCTTCCGGAAACCTTTGTCATTGCGGTCTTCGTGATCACCACCCTCATCACCGCCTTTGCCTTTCTCCAGCTTATGCTCTGGCTGTCCGGCAAGGTACGCGGCGGTTGGATTGCCACGCTGGTCTTTGCGCTTCTGTTTCCGTTGGGCGGACTGGCGCTGAACCATTGGATTCCCTTCCCCGCGGATCTCCAGCATTGGGGGTTCTACGCGCTGGCAATTGCCAATGGATTAATTCTTCTTTGGGCCAGCCTGTCGTCGGGCAAGGGCAATCCGTTCTGTGCGTGGATGACGGCCTTCAGCTATCCGTTCACCTGCTATTTCTTTTTTCTCTTCCTCCCCTTCCTGCCTTTCTCGATCCTGGCCATGATTGCCATTGGCTCCGGATTCCTGATTCTCACCCCGCCCATTCTGTTCGTTCTGCATACGCGCCGGCTGGTGCTGCAGTTCCAAACCTTGGAAACCCGCTTTTCAAAGCAAAAGCTGATCGCCGGTTTTCTCGTGGCCTTCCTGCTGGTTCCGGTTGCCTACGTCGGCAGGGCGCTTCACCATAAACAGGTATTTTTCCAGACATTGGATCGCGTCTATGCAGCGCCGATCAACCCATCCGAGCCCCTGCCCTCGCCCAAGGTTTCGGCCTATGCGCTACAGAAACTGAAGGACTCCAAAGCAGGCATCTACATTCCCATTCTGTCGGAAACCTATAACCGCATTGTCTTTGGCGGCATGGTGCTGCCCGACCGCAAGATCAAGCAGCTCGAAAAGCTGCTGCTCGACGAAACTTCCAATGATTGGAACGAATTTGATGATTTCAGCTTCTATTCCTTCTTCACCGACCAATCCACCCGCATGTCCGGTCGGAACGTACGCCCGCCGAGCCGCGAGGTGACCCTGACCGATGTGACCTGCACCTCGGAACAGTCCGACGGAACCATCGAAGCAACCGTTCTGCTGACGATGCAGCCGCATCACAACTGGGGGCAGGCGGAGTATACCCAGTACATTACTCTTCCCGACGGGGTCTTTGTTTCCGGCTACGAACTGAAGATCGGCGATGAAATGGTGCCGGCGCGCATGTCGGACCGCCGGGCGGCGATGTGGGTCTATCATATGATCCGCGACCGCGCGCGCCGCGATCCCGGCCTCGTGGTGTACGACCGGCCGAACTGCCTGCGCCTTTCCGTCTTCCCCTTTGCGA
The DNA here is from genome assembly GCA_029432815.1 of Pontiellaceae bacterium B1224. GTDB lineage: Bacteria > Verrucomicrobiota > Kiritimatiellia > Kiritimatiellales > Pontiellaceae > Pontiella. Next base: position 62,786 of record JAROBA010000024.1, read on the forward strand.
AAGAAGAAGAGCGGCAGTGCGCCCTCCGCTTTCTCTACCCGGAAGGCATGACGCCTTCGGTTTCCATCGGAAACGAGGTCGTCCAATTGCCGGGCGGCCAACCGGCCAGCACGCTGATTCAAACTGCCGCCGGTAGGCAGGCCGTCTGCATTCCCGCCGAGCGGGCGCAACAAATGCCCGGTGTTTTCCGAACCTTGGAAAAAATCGAACTCACCGGAACCGATGCCACGCCCGGTTATTGCCCGGAATGGGATGTAAAGCGCGCGCTGCTCGACTACTGGAACTCCGGTGACGAACAATTGGAAACGGTTCCGTGGTTCATCACCGAAACCGAACAGCCGGTGGTCGAGTTTGATCGGGCGGACTGGTGGCTGCCGCTGATCCCCGACAGCGGATGGAGCACGATTATGTCCGGAAAAATCGAAGTGCTGCCCATTCAATGCGGCGAGCAGGTTCGCGTCATCCCCAAACAACGCGGCGGTGTGGCCGTGTTCGATTCTTCCGATACCACCGACTTTTCGGCCGATGCCCAGCTCGGAGCCGACTCGCGCTATGCCAAAGCCATCGATCTCTGGCAGGACTGGTGGCAGACCCAGCTCCATCCGGATCAGGAAGATGCCCTGAGGAAAGAACTACTGCTCGCCGCGCGGGAAATCAATATCCTGATTCCTTCCACCGCCTTCCTCGCCGTTGAAAGCGATGCACAAAAAAAGGCGCTGAAGGAAGCCGAAAATAAATCGCTCAAGAGTAATAAGGCACTCGGATTCGATGAGTTTGAAGAAGAACCGATCGATTCGCCGGAACCCGGCCTATTGATGTTGATGCTTTTAACCCTGCCGATTATTCACTGGTGGCAGGACAGGAGGAACCGTAATGCGTAAGTTTATGATTCGCCAGCTCGTCGGCTGTTTGCTCTTTCTGGCCGGCATTGCCTGGATGCCCTATGCCTGGAACGCGCGGTTGGCCGACCGCTGGTTTACGGGCGATCCCGTGCTGCAAACTAAGCTGGCCAACGGCATTGAAGCGTGGATGCAAGACGGCCTGGATCGCGATGATTTCACGACGGGTTCCAAACATTTCGACGGCGAGTGGCTTTATGGAACCTATGTGATGGCCGCCATGGGATTTGGGCAAATGGCCCTGGAACAGCCCGAACACAGGGAACACTTTTGTGCACTGATGGAACAGGCCATCGATGAAGTGCTGTCGGACCGGGTGCGGGCGTTCGATTCCGAACGTTGGAAGAGTGATCCAGTGGAGTCGCTCGATACCGACGAAGGGCACGCCGCCTATCTCGGTTATTTGAATCTGGCGATGGGTTTTCATCGTCGGCTCAATCCCGACTCCAAATTTACCGAACTCAACGACCGTATTTCGGCGGCCCTTTGCCGCCGCATCGAAGCAAGCCCGACTCTGCTGCTGGAATCGTATCCACGCGAAACCTACCCGGTCGACAACTGCGCGGTGATTGCTTCGGTGGCGCTGAACGGGGCCGGCGATCTTCCGCAACGCTGGGCCGATCGCTGCCGAAGACATTTCACCGATCCAAGGTCGGGCCTGCTCCACCAATCCATCAATGGTTGGACCGGACAGCTCACCGACTTTCCGCGCGGTTCCGGAACCACACTCGGCCTCTATTTTCTTTCGTTCATGGATATGGATCTATCGAGTGAATTATTTAATGCGGTGAAAACCCAGCTGACCGGCAATATTTGCGGCTTCGGGCTGGTGCGGGAATATCCCCGCTATATTCACGGGCAAAACGGCGACATTGATTCCGGGGCGGTGATTTTCGGCTACGGCCTTTCCCCGACCGGCTTCGCGCTCGGCGGCACACGCATCCACGGGGACAGCAACTATTTCAAACATCTCTATGCCACGGCCAACGCGGCCGGAGCGCCCCTGCAAACCGGAAAGCAGTTTAACTTTGTGACCGGTGCCTCGCTCGGCGACGCCATTCTGTTTGCCATGCTCACGGCTCAACCCGGAGGTATTCAGCCATGAAACGAACCTTGATCAAAATCGGTATTCAGGCCGCAATCATCGGCGTAATCTATTTCATTCTCCTGCACGGGCTATCAGGCACCTCCATCGTGGCCGGCGTGCTCTGCCCCGGACCGCACCTGCCGCACCACTATCCTATCCTGATCGGCCTCTTCATCCTCTGCCGCCTCTACATCGTGCTGCTTCCGGGCATCCTCCTTAGCCGCATCGGCATGGCTTGGTTGAAGAAGCGTCATTTGTCCCCGACTATGATGAAACAATAGAACAGCACTTCCTGCATGGCCGCGCTGTCGTCGACAGGCTGGAAGCGCTGTCCTACATTAAATCAAACCAGCCTGCATTCAGGACTGATACCTACCGCTACTGGTTATAACTTCATTTTTTTCATTTCTTTGGACGTATCAATACGATGCGGATCTTCCTCTCTTGATTGACGTCGACTTGGTTTATTTTGCAGTACGACCGTACCTGCAATGTAATCATGTAATGCTCGCCTGCGCTTGTTCGTTAGGATGACAATAAACTCACTCCATATCCAAATTTGCTGTGCATTATTGCAGAAGGGATACCATGCGGGCCAAGAAGATTTTATGAGTTCGAAACGATCACGAGGAGATAATTCGGCATACCCCTCTACAGGGATCGTTAGATAAATTGGTAATAATGCAATGGATGCGATGATCACGAAAACGATATCTACAGAACTGCGAAGAAATGCCTGTTTCCAGGAAATATGATTCCCATCAAGGGTTGCAACATAAGTTCCAGTTAGTTTCTTTCCAATAGTCTTGCCCCAGCGACCATGACAATAAATCCAATATCCTGTCATAATAAACCCAACAGGAATTAGAATTGCCGCGAATAACCTGGGAGATGATTGCATGGCCTTCGTCTGAAATACCATCAGAGGAATAAAGACTAAGAAATCGATCCAAAAGGCAAGAAAACGTCTCCACCATGCGGCGTAATATAGTTTTTTAGGTTCCATAATTTTCTTTAGTTCTAAGGTCTCGTACCAATGTTTTGGAATAAAGCTCTGCTTTCAAAAACGGGCGTTTTCACAGTAGGATCAACCCGCTTCGGGCTAAATTCTATTTTGCCGGTAGCCTGTTTTTTGGCGCTGGTTGGAAAATGCCACAACCCATATTTTTTCTTCGTGGATTGTGTATATGACCTGATACGGAAATCTTTTGGTCAATACTCGACGAGTATGATCTTCACGTTCGGGTTGCCTTAAAGGTTCTTCCTGGATGAATTGAACTGCTTCTTCCATTTCGATCAGAAAATCAGCACCAAGACCACAAGACTTACTTTCGTAATATTTTGCTGCATCCCTCAGCTCAATTTCGGCTGGGTGAAGAATTTCTAGTGGGAGCATTAAAGCTCGCTCCGAATATCACGAAAAACACTTTTTGCAGGTCTGGACATAGCGTCCCCGGAATGAATTAGGGAAATTCTTTTTTCGATTTCTTCCTGAGAAACGGTTTTTAAAACCTCTCCATTGAGGCTGGAAATCAAATCATGAGCTAATGCTGCTCTGTCAATATCGGACAAGCTTAGTGCTTCACTGTAAATTGTTTGTGCTGAGTTCATGGATGGAATTCTAGAAGGATGCGCTAGATTGTCAATCTGAGTTTTATCTATGCAGAACGGAACAAGTTGAGGCTGGGTTCGATTGTTCAATTGTTAGAGGAAGTTGGAAAATACTAAAATTGAAGCGGGAAGTTTTCGTTTTTTTCAGAGGGACTTAAGGGTGATTCGGATATTATTCTTCAGGACTGTAATCATCTATATGTTGTACGATAACAGGGATTCTAAATGTTAATACCCCTGTTGTTTTAATAGCTTCAACGGCCTGCATTGCATTATTTGGCGCTGTAGTGCAAATGATACAAAACCGAGTGTTTTTGGCAGTGGCTTTAGGCGCTTGTTCTTGGAGTTCCTTTGCCTCAAAAAATATAGAAAGCTATCAAGCTTACCCAACATCAATTCATATCTTTCAATCTCATCGGTGATTGTTCCATCATCAATTCCGATTACGCCATAAGTTTGACTGAGTTGATTGAAGGTAACCATCTCAACTTTTTCAGGATCTCTTAAGCTCATATTTATGTATTCCGAACTATTACTTATCAGTTAAACCTGCCTGGTATCCCTTGGAGGGGGTTTCGGGAAATTTACTTATTCTCAACATCCAATCTCCATACTCTCCCCGCTGAAAAGGGATAGTGATTACCGGGTATTCCTGTGGCAACGAAAATCCTTGATAAAGCACCTAACCCGGCCGAGCCGGAATCAGGATTTTTTTCAGGCAAAAAATGGATGGTAAAACATTATTTCCATGACCCGTCCTTTTCATTTTTTACCTCAAATCTTTCACCTGCTTTGTACTCTAAATCCGAACGCTTCGGAAAAGAGTTGCGCGAGCGTTCAACAGGAAGGCTCGGAGCACTGGAAATTGGTAATCCCCAATTCCTACACAAAACAGGGAATGGCCATGCTGAAGATGTTTAAGAATCGACAATTTTGCAGGTCCACCAACAGAACTGTCAGATTTGTCTGATTACAAAGAATCCGTATAAGAAATTATATTTTCGTATCATCCTGTATCTGTATATTTTACAGTTCTTATTCTTATCGGTGGCATGCATCATGCGTTAGATAGTTTTTTGTTGGCTCCCCCCACAGGATGCGGACGTGAGAGACCCGTTATCCGGAGCTGAAAAGCAGTAAAATACAGGAGAGAGAGAATGCTGAAATCGAAGTTGGCAGCCGTTGCGGCTGTCTTTGTTGCGTTATTATGTTCTACCGGCACGGTATTCGCGGCCGACGGAACCCCTGAAGTGGACACCGGTACGACCGCGTGGATGCTTACCTCTACCGGGCTGGTTCTGCTGATGGTCCCCGGCCTAGCGATGTTCTACGGCGGTCTGGTCCGCACGAAGAACGTACTCGGCACCATGATGCACTCGTTTGCGGCGATGGCGATTGTGGGCGTTATCTGGATGATTTGCGGCTACTCCATGAGCTTCGGCTCCAACGTCCTCGGTGGCTGGTGCGGCTGGAATTCCGACTACTTTTTTCTAAAGGGCATCGATACCTCCATCATGGAAGCCGGCATCCCGGAATATGTGTTTGCCATGTTCCAGGGCAAATTCGCGATCATCACGCCCGCTCTGATTGCGGGTGCATTTGCGGAACGCGTTAGGTTTCGCGGCTACTGCGTGTTTATCGCCCTGTGGAGTCTGCTCATTTACAACCCGCTCTGCCACTGGGTCTGGGCGGAAGACGGATTTCTTTTTCAAAAGGGTGCCATCGATTTTGCGGGGGGCACCGTGATTCATATTTCCGCCGGTGCCGCTGCTCTTGTCTGCGCGTTCTACCTCGGCCCACGCCGCGGCTATCCTAAAACCGCCATGCATCCGAACAATCTCGTCATGACCCTGATCGGGGCCGGATTTCTCTGGGTGGGATGGTTTGGCTTCAATGCCGGGTCATCGGTTGATTCCGGACTTGTTACCGCGCAGGCTCTGGCCGTGACGCAGGTGGCCGCCGCCGCCGGCGCACTTTCATGGATGATTCTGGAAGGGATTCTCTATAAAAAAGTCACAACGCTCGGATTTGTTTCCGGTGTGCTCGCCGGCCTCGTGGCCATCACCCCGGCCGCCGGTGCCGTGCAGCCCTGGGGCGCTCTCATTCTCGGCATGACTGCTTCGGTCCTCTGCTACCTCGCTATTGAAATGAAAAATAAACTGGGCTACGACGACACACTCGACGTATTCGGCATCCATGGCGTCGCCGCAATTTGGGGAGCCATCGGACTCACCTTTGTGCTGCGGCCGGGCACAATCGATGTCAGCATGTTGCATCAGCTCTGGGTTCAGATCGAAGGTTGTCTGGTCAGTCTGGGTTACGCCGGTATTATGACCTTCATTCTCGTGGTGCTGGTTGATAAAACAATCGGCTTCCGCATGAGCCCCGAAGAAGAGATGGCCGGAATGGATCAGACACTTCACTCCGAGCGTGGCTACGGCATGCTGAACCTTAATTCGTAAATGGATGGTGTTAAGTTTTAGGTTTTAAGTATTAAGACAAACTTCCCTGCTGAAGCGCCTAAAACTTAACCACTTAAAACTTAAAACAATTCCGAAGGAATTCTCATGAAACTCATTACTGCAATAATCCAGGAAGACAAACTCGACGAAGTGCGCGAAGCGCTGACTGCGGCAGAAATCGGCCGCATTACCGTCACCCGCGTGGATGGCCACGGCCGGCAGGAAGACACCGAAATCTATCGTGGGCAGGTGGTGGTTCCCAACCTGATCCCGAAGGTGGAAGTTAAAGTGGGAGTGAACGAAGAATTCGTCGACATCACAGTTGATGCCATTCTGAAAGCCGCCCGCCATGGCGATGGCAAGGTCGGCGATGGCAAGATCTTCGTCGCCCCGCTCGATGAATGCATCCGCATCCGCACCGGCGAGCGCGGCAGCGAAGCCATCTAAATCCGTTCTTTAAATCGGATTTCCCAATCATTGAAAAAGGCGGCTCATGGGCTGCCTTTTTCGAGTTTATGGCCCGCTGCGGGGAAAAAGATGCAAGGACACTACCGAATCCCCGAAATTTGAGACATCAACTTTTATGAGCCCACCCATTCGGAAGCCCCGTCCACACGGAGCGTCGCGAAAGAAGGTCTTGAAAAAAAGTACGTATAAATGAACTTCCTGTCTTGCGGGAAGCAAGGGTTTCCATCTATAACTTTTTCTGAATAGTGCTTAGGTCGGGCAGACGTCCGGGGACGCACTAAGGGAGCCATAAAAATACAAAGGAGTAAAAACATGGCAGCAGTAACCAAAGGCGATATCATCGCCAAGATCGCAACCGACGCAGACATCACTAAAGTTCAGGCAAAAGCCGCTTACGAATCTATTGTTGCTCAGACATACAAAGGTGCAAAATCTGTAGACGGGTTCACTCTTCCAGGTCTTGGAAAATTCATCAAATCCAAGCGTAAAGCACGTAACGGCCGCAACCCGGCGACCGGCGAAACCATCAAGATCAAAGCAAAAACTATCGTGAAATTCCGCGTGGCCAAAGCGGCTCAGGACGGAATCGTTCCGCCGAAAAAGAAATAATCAGGCTCATATAGCCTGATTAAAAAAGAGGCCGTCCTGCGGTCTCTTTTTTATGCCCATCACCTTAGGAGGCAAGCCGATGTTTATTGTTCACGTTTTTATTCATGTTAAGCCAGACTGTGTTGAAGACTTCAAAGCAGCAACCCTCGCCAATGCAAAAAACTCCATTCAGGAAGCTGGGATTGCCCGTTTTGATTTTCTGCAGGATGCCGACCCCAACCGGTTTGTGCTCATTGAGGTCTACCGCACGCCTGAAGATGCGGTCCGACACAAAGAAACCGCGCACTACCAAACCTGGCGCGATACTGTGGCCGACATGATGGCGGAACCGCGCTCCAGCGTGAAATACACCAATATCGCGCCGGACGAAAACGGGTGGGACTGATCCGCCCGCCTGCAGGAACTGAAAAAAGAAGTTCAATTGACCTTCCCTGGATATAGGGAATCGTTATCCAACTCTGCATAATCAGATGCTTTCATTTCGTTAAAAGTAATCAAGTTGTCGGCTTTCTGCCGGAGTTCCGGATTCATGAAAAAACCCGCACTTCGCAATGCGAAGATACGGGTTCATTTGGACAGCCGTGCTTAGTCGCACGCTACCAATCAACTTCTATTTGAGCCAGAAGCTGAAGTAGAGATACATTCCGACTACCAGCACCAGCGTTATCGCCGTAACAATCACATCAAATTTACCAACCGTTGCCCGAACTTCGGCTTTGTTGAGTGATGAGTAGGTGAGACCTTTGATCTCTTCTTCCTTCTGAGCCGGTGTCAAAAGCGAAACACCGACCACGACCGCCACAGCAATCACAAGCAGTACACCAGACGCATAGAGGAAACTGAAATCGGCAATGCCGGAAATAAACGGCCCCGCCTCGGCTTTTCCTTCACCGTAGATCGCCTGAAGGGTCAGTTTCAACATTCCGAGCACGAACCCGGAAATCAGACCGGCCAGTGCGCCCTGCGCATTGATCCGTTTCCAGAAAAGTCCCAGCAGGAAGACCGCTGTAATCGGCGGAGCAAGATAGCCCTGTACACTTTGCAGATACTGGTAGAGACCGCCACCCGCAACTTTATACATGACTGGAATCCAGGCCATACCCAGCAGAACGATGACCACCGTGGCCAACCGCCCGACCGTTACCAGATGTTTTTCAGACTGCCCTGGACGCAGCTTTTCATAGATGTCGACCGTGAAGAGCGAAGCACAGGAGTTAAAGAGCGAAGAGAGCGAGCTCATCAGCGCCGCCAGCAGGCCGCCCACCACAAGACCACGCAAACCGGGGGGCAGCAGATGCATCACCATGGTGGCAAAGACCTGGTCCCCATCCACCTCGGCCACCGTGACACCTCCGGCTACTTTTTCGGGAATGATCATGATGCCCTTCTGATGCAGCGCCCACCCGATCAGCCCGGGAACGAGAAAAATCAGCACCGGCCAGACTTTAAGGAACGATCCCCAAACTGCGCCGCGCCGCGCATTCGTCAGGTTTTTCGCCGCCAACGTGCGCTGGACAATATATTGATCCGTACACCAGTACCAAATGCCCACGACCGGCGATGCAATCATGATTCCGAGCCACGGGAAATCGTTATTCTTCCACCATGGAATGGCATTCCCGGCCGCATCCGTTCCAACCAGCGGGCGCCAGAGGGCCATCTCGCCGGCACGTTCGCTACAGATCGACTGCAGCTCACTCCAGCCCCCCAGAGCTTTAAGTCCAAAGAAGGTGATACAGAACGACCCGATCAGCAAAATGAAGGCCTGAGCGGTGTCGGTGAAGAGTACGGCACGAAGGCCGCCGAAAACGGTGTAGATTCCGGTCAGGATCACCGTCGTAAATGCCCCAATCCAGAAGGGGCCCCAAACCTGGCCGAACAGAGAAATCTCCAGATCCGGAAGCAACGTGCGGAACACGATAGCTCCGGCATATACTGTTACAGATACTTTTGTAAATACGTACGCGATGAGCGAAACAACAGACAGCACCCAGCGGACGTTGGCGTTAAAGCGCTTTTCCAGAAATTCCGGCATCGTAAAGACGTTGGCGCGGTAGTAGAACGGAACAAAAATCCAGCCAAGCATCAGCATAACCCAGGCGTGCATTTCCCAGTGTGCCATGGCCATGCCGGTTGAAGCGCCCGAACCGGCCAGACCGACAATGTGTTCGGAACCGATGTTGGAAGCAAACAGCGATCCCCCGATCGCGAACCAACCGATATTACGCCCGGCCAGGAAATAATCCGCCGAAGTATCCTGCTTTTTAGAAGACCACCAAACGATACCCACAAGCACCGCAAAATAGATCGCAATAACCAACCAGTCTAACCCTGTCATACTACTATTCTCCTTTAAGTGAAATGCTCGACAATACAAAAGGGGATACCCTTTCGATATCCCCTTTTTTAGGTATCTGATTTATCTTTACATTAGATGTATTGATTAATCAACGCTTCATAGAGTTCCTGCTTGCCGCTGATGGGAGCAACTTCGCCGCCTGCTGCACCGATGCCCGCGAGTTCTTCGAGGGTCATCTTGCCGGCTGCGAATTCCGCACCCTTGCCTGTGCCGAAGGTTGCGTAGCGATCCGCACGCATCTTCTTGTACGGAGACTTGGTAAGGATATTATCCGCAATCACGAGTGCACGGGCAAAGACGTCCATTCCGCTGATGTGCGCAATGAAGATGTCTTCGAGGTCGGTGGAGTTACGACGGATCTTCGCGTCGAAGTTTGTACCGCCACCCTGCAGGCCGCCCGCTTCGAGGATCACGAGCATGGCTTCAACCGTTTCGCGGATGCTGACCGGGAATTCGTCCGTGTCCCAGCCGTTCTGGTAGTCGCCGCGGTTTGCGTCGATGCTGCCGAGCATGTTGTTGTCGGCGGCAACCTGAAGGTCGTGCTGGAAGGTGTGCTGTGCGAGGGTCGCGTGGTTAACTTCAATGTTCAGTTTGAAGTCGTCCTGCAGGCCGTGTGCATTCAGGAATCCGACAACCGTTGCGGCGTCGAAGTCATACTGGTGCTTGCTCGGTTCCATCGGCTTCGGCTCAATAAGGAAGCTTCCTTTGAATCCGTTTGCGCGGGCATAGTCACGAGCCATGCGCAGGAAGTTTCCGAAGTTATCGAGTTCCTGCTTCATATTGGTGTTGAGCAGGCTCATATAGCCTTCACGTCCACCCCAGAACACATAGTTTTCGCCGCCGAGCGCGATGGTTGCATCGATGGCATTCTTCAGTTGTGCACCGGCATAGGCCAGCGTTCCGAAATCCGGGTTGGTGCCGGCGCCGTTCATGTAGCGCGGGTTGGAGAACAGGTTGGCTGTGCCCCAAAGCAGTTTAACGCCGGAAGCAGCCTGCTTTTCTTTGGCATAGTCAACGGCCACCTGCAGACGGCGGGCAGATTCCGTGTAGTCGTTCGCATCTTCAACGAGGTCCATGTCGTGGAAGCAGTAGTATGGCGCACCGATCTTGGTGAAGAATTCGAAAGCCGCATCCATTTTGTTCTTCGTGCGGGTGTCGACATCATCGCCGGCAAACCACGGGAAGTTATGCGTTCCGCCGCCGAACGGATCGCCGCCGGTTCCGCAGAATGTATGCCAGTAGGCAATGGCAAAACGCAGGGTTTCTTTCATCGACTTGCCGCCTACCATTGCGTTTTCGTCGTACCATTTAAAGGCCAGCGGGTTATCGCTTTCACGACCTTCGAATCCGATTTTTCCAATGCCTGGAAAATATTCAGTGTTGCCAGTTACAATACTCATTTTAGTTCCTCCGTTAGTTTTTAAAAACAGTGTTAGGCATTAAGTGGTTAAGTTTTAAGAACCACGGACCTAACACCTCATACTTAATTACTTAAAACTGCATTCAAATGCTGCTTCCACGCGGCATACGCTTCCGCATAGTTTCCAGCCTTTGGAACAATTTTCTTTCTGAGTTCCAAGGTTTGGAAGGCTTCTTCAAGCGATCCGTAAATTTCCGCCCCGAAGCCCGCGCCGCGTGCCGCGCCGAGAGATCCGTCGGTTTCGTATAACTCGATGGTTGCACCGCTGACACTCGCCAGCGTATCGCAGAACACATCGCTCATGAACATATTCGCAAAGCCCGCACGGATGGTTTTCAGTTCAATGCCAGTTTCGGCCATCACTTCCATTCCATACAGGAACGAGAAGACAATGCCCTCCTGCACCGCGCGGCAAATCTGAGAGCGATCATGCCGATTGAAATCGAGCCCGGCAATCTGAGCACCGATGTTTTTGTTGCCGAGCACACGCTCGGCTCCGTTACCAAACGGGAGAACCGTTACGCCGTCGGATCCGATGGCTACCGATTCGGCGAGCTCGTCCATTTCCTTATAGGAGATGTCGCCGAGCAGTCGTTTGGTCCAGGCATTCAGAATGCCGGTTCCGCTGATACACAGCAGAACGCCGAGGCGCGGATCGTCAGCGCTGTGGTTCACGTGAGCGAACGTATTCACACGCGACTTCGGATCGAACTTTTTCGCATCGGTCACGCCGTACACCACACCGGATGTTCCGGCGGTGGCGGCAATTTCGCCGGGATTCAACACGTTGAGCGAAAGCGCGTTGTTCGGCTGATCGCCGCCGCGATACGAAACCGGGGTGCCTTCTGCCAAACCGAACGCTTCGGCGGCTTCTTTTGAAACCGTTCCCTGATTTCCAAAGGTTGGAACAATTTTGGCGAGCAGCGATTCGTCGAATCCCCAATGGTCCATCAGGAATTTAGCCGGTGCTTCGTCCTGGAAATCCCACAGCATGCCTTCGGAAAGGCCGGATGCGGTGGTGCAGGCGTCGCCGGTCAGTTTCATGGCGAGCCAATCGCCGGGCAGCATAATCTTATCGATCTGCGCATAAATTTCGGGCTGATGATCTTTCACCCACGCCAGTTTGGCGGCGGTAAAGTTGCCGGGCGAATTCATCAGGTGGCTCAGGCACTGTTCCGATCCAAGCGCTTCGAAAGCGGCTTCGCCATATGGAACCGCACGGGAATCGCACCAGATGATGGACGGGCGGAGTACGTTTTGATCCTTATCCACGCAAACGAGGCCGTGCATCTGATAGGCAATGCCGATGGCTTTCACATCTTCCGGAGCCGCACCGGCTTCTTTCATCGCATCGCGCACGGAATCACGGGCGGTGTCGTACCAGCACTGTGGGTCCTGTTCCGCAAATCCCGCTTCGGGAGAATCAATAATCTGTTCTGTTTTCGGATAGTGCGCGCTACCGGCGCAGGTTCCTGTTTCCACATTCAACAGCGATGCCTTAACGGACGAGCTGCCGATATCTATTCCCAATAAGTAGTTCATAAAATCTCCTGCAAGGTTCGATTTATGGATTGCTGGACGATTGCTTTCAATACGCTGCTGTAGTTCTTATTCCAATAATCCAAGCTTCCATGTTTCCATCATTCCATCTTTTATGCCTTGAATATTATCCCAAATACAAGCACTATAATCCCACGCTATGAAATCAACTATTGCAGATGGAATTCATTATTTTGGCCTGTCAGGCTTTCCCTTAGCAGTACGCCGGGTGCAGACCGACTCGGAGCATACGCCTTCGCACCCGCACGATTTGACCGAAGTGGAGCACAGCCATGATTTTTGCGAACTGGTGATTGTGACGCGCGGCAGTGCCATGCATATGCTCGAAGGGGATGAATTTCCCGTAACCGCAGGCGATGTTTTCCTGCTGCAGGGACATCAGAGCCACTATTTCTTTGATCGCAGGAGTCTGGACCTGATCAACATTATGTATGATCCGGATAAAATCGCGTTGCCGGAAAATGAACTGCGCCGTATGCCGGGTTATTGCGCCATGTTTATGCTCGAGCCGACCTACCGCCGCCAGCACCGTTTTGCCAGCCGCCTGCATTTAAAGCGCGTTCCGCTTGCCCGGGTGGAGCGACTCACAGAAGAAATGGAACGGGAGTGCCAGGATGACATACCCGGCCGTGAAGTGGCCCTGAGAGCAAAACTCCTTGAGCTCATGGTCTTCCTTTCCAGAGCTTACACCACCTCCGATACCACCGAGGCTCATGCCCTGCTGCGTGTCGGAAATGTGATCGGCATGCTTGAAAACGATTTTTCCAAAGATTGGAAACTGGAGGAACTGCTGAACATTGCCCATATGTCGCGAAGTAATCTGATGCGCGTATTCCGGAAGGCCACGGGACAGACTCCCATTGAATATCTCGTCCGACTCCGCATCCAGAAATCGATGGAAATGCTGCGGAATTCCGACTTGAGCATTACGGAAATTGCGATGGAGGTCGGCTTTAACGACAGCAACTATTTCACCCGCCAATTTCGTCGTATTCTCGGCGAATCGCCCCGAGCTTTCCGGCAGGGGAAAGCATAAGTGAGTTTTTTGAGGGCAGTTTTTAATACTGGCATACTGAATATAAGGGTATAAAAGTTTTTGACCCACCTTGTTTCAATAGGTTACAAAGACGTAATTAATAGGGTGCATCAGTATGACTAAATTTTCACTCCAGGATGCTAAAGCAATCATTCATACCGTTTGTAAGGCAGCAGAAAACAACGAATTTCCCACGCGGGAGTCGTTCATGGATATGCTCCGGACGAATCCACACATAGCCGCGCAGGGCTATAATGCCTATGCAAAAATCTTCTTCTGGAACCAGGCCGCCACTCATCTCTATGGCTATCGGGAAGACGAAGCAATTAATAAAGATCTGACAGAACTGATTCTACCACCCGAAATGCGCCCCCTTGCGCTGGATATGATTAGCAACGGGGCAAAGACCGGAAAGATGCCCGCAGCCTGTTCATGCGACCTTCTCAATTCAGATGGCGACTTCATTACCGTCTATTCCGGTCATGTCGTTTTCCAATGGGACCACTCAACCACCCCCGAATTTTACTGCATTGATCTGGCCATCCAGTCAGAAAATGAAGAATAAACCGCCTTACATCCCCGTCACCACATAAACCCAGATCGGGATGGTAAACACACTCAGCGCTGTACTCAGCACGAGCAGGGATGAAACAAAGCCGCGCTCAACACCCAGCTGACAGCTGATCACATACATCGCCACGGCGCTGGGCGTTCCCGAAAGAATGACCGTAACGCCAACCGCATCGGAACTTGCTCCGGGATTCAGCCAGCGGATAAACAACAGTGTAATCAACGGAAACACGATTAACTTCGCGGCGACCGTCCACGAAAGCGCACCGAGATGCGCTCGGGTCTGTTCCCACTTCAATGATGCACCGATGGAGAGCAGCGCCAGCGGAAGCCCCATGCTCCCGATTAATTTCAGGAAAGAGCCGATCAATGCAAGAGCTGCCAGGACCGACGCGGGAAGCTCCAGCGTGCCGTCCGCACCACGAAACCCCTCACCTACCAGTGCAACCAACACCCCGAAAAGTGCACAGAGCAGAATCGGATTCAGCACCGCCGTCTTCAATCGTTGCCCGATTTTCGTTTCGCCCGTTCCCGCTCCGTAAAAACCGATCAGCAGGAATCCAAACACGATGAAAATCGGCACCACAAACCCGTTATAAATCGCGGCTTTTGCCAGACCGCTCGAACCGAACGCACTTTGGCAGAGCGGCATCCCGACATAGGTCGCATTGCTCCAGAATGTTCCAAACACAAAAGCCGCCGCAAAGCCGCCTTTGCAGCCGCTTATTTTCGCGATGAGCATCGTAATCAGACCAACTGTGAGCAGCCCCAGAAACGGCATGACCACCAGCGTCGGGTCCAGAAAGGTATCGAACCGCTGCCGGGAAACTTCGTTAATAATCAGCGCCGGCAATGAAAACGTGTAGACGAGCCAGTTGATAAACGAGCAATGCGTCTCCCCGATCTTCCCGCGCATGCTCAAAAGTTTCCCGAGTCCCAGCACCGCAAAGACCGGAATGCAGATCACCAGCACGTCCATGATTCTTAAAAAATCCATGCGGAGATTATCTGTCAAAGCAGCTCAGAGGAACAAGCCCCGAACGCATTAACCTAGATCCGGGAATGAACGGAACTACGGAGTATTTTTTTCGGCGGCAATACGGTCCAGATCCTCGCGAATTTCGGCACATCGCGTTTTGGTAAGCTTGTAAAAAGAGATAATCGGAATCAGCAGCACATGGCCGAACGCCGGAACCAGGGTGCTGATCATCACAATGCCGCGGATCGCGTGTGGGGTCTGAATGGTCACGTCGCCGCCGCTCTCATAGCCATAATAGGCCAGAATCCAGGCCAGCATGGCGCCGCCCAGCGCTACGCCCAATTTGAGCGTGAAAAGGGTGCCGGAGAAAGCCAGTCCCGTCACCCGTCGCCCGGTTTTTAATTCCCCGTATTCGACGGTGTCCGCTGTCATGGCAAAAAGAATCGGCGCGCCCATTTGCACAAAAAACTGTGCGACACCAAAGAGCACAAACATCAGAACCAACTGGTCGCTTCTCAGAAAATACATCGCAACGGAAACTGCGATGATCGGCACCTGCATCAGAATATAGGCCTTTACCACGGAGAGGCGCTTGGTGACCCGGCCGGCAAACGAAGCGCCTGCCATCATGCTGACCGTGCCGGTGGTGAGGAACCAAAACGTCAGATCCTCCCGGCCGGCAAACCACTTGATATAATAGGCGGCGGCGCCGCTGCGGAGTACGACCGGTAACAAAAAAAAGAAAAAGAGGGTCGCCGCAACCACCCATTGGTCGTTGCGAAACAGGCTCTTCAGATCGCCCTTAACGTCTGCTTTCTCTTTTGAAGCCGCCTTTACGCGCTCTTTGGTCAGGAAAAAACAGCCCCAGAATGCCAGGACCCCAAGGACGGCGAGCAGGCCCATCGCCAACTGAAATCCCTTTTGATCGTTCCCCTGTCCCAGCTGTTTGGCCAGCCACTTGGTGGAGCCTGCCAGTATACCCGCGAAACCGACCAGTACAAAACGGTAGCTGTTCAGTGAGACCCGTTCGTGCGAATCGGCGGTAATCACTCCGCCCAGCGCACAGTAAGGAATGTTAATAGCTGTATAAGCCAGCATCATCAGCGCATAGGTGATGTAGGCATAGATCAACTTACCCGTATCGCCGAATGCCGGCGTAGTGAATAGAAGCACGCACAGGAGTCCGTAGGGAATCGCCAGCCATAGCAAATAGGGGCGAAATTTACCCCAGCGCGTCTGGGTTCGGTCGCACAGGCCGCCCATGATTGGATCCGTGATCGCATCCATGATCCGAACCGCCAAGAACATGGTGGCCATCGCCCCCATGCTCAACCCGAATGTATCCGTGTAAAAAATCGGCAATATCATCATCACCGTTGAGAAGACAATATTGCTGCCGAAATCCCCCAGCCCGTAACCGATTTTTTCCAGCGGGCTGATTTTACTGCCTTTTTCGTCACTCATATCACATTCCCCTACTGTGGCTGTCCACCAGCCCAGACATTCTATTCGGAACCAATATGCACATCTGAAAGCCGGGACGGAAGATCCATATTCGCTATCCTGTTATGCAATGTCGAGCGGGGCTAAATCCAGCGGGTGGTTTCTTCGGCGCTCAAGCGGGATCGATGGTTACGCTCATCGGTGGCGGGCCAGCCGACGGTGATCAGACTGACGGGTTCGATGCTTTTCGGCCAGCCGACAATCGTGCGGACCTTTTTCGGTTTAATCCACCCGATCCAGCACGTCCCCAAACCAAGCTCCTCCGCCTGCAGCACCAGATGTTCGCCGGCAATGCCCAGATCGAGCAGCGGGTAGTCCACCCCCGAAATCTTAGTGGCCACTTTGTGAGTAACGACCGACCTTTCCATACCCAGCGCAATGATGGCTCCGGCATTCACCGCCCAGCGCATCGGGATTCCCGTCAGAAAAGATTCATCGATCAGCCGCATGCGGACCGTTTCATCCTGTACCACCGCAAAACGCCAAGGCTGCTTATTGCAGGCCGACGGCGCCAGACTCGCCGCTTCCAGCATCAATTCCAAATGGGCGCGCGGCACCGGTTTCGGTTCATACGCCCGGCAACTCGTCCGATGCTTCACCAACTCAATAAACGGTTTATTTTCCATACCTTGGAAACTAGCACACCCCCCTCGCTTCCAACCATTGGAACTTTCTGAAGGTGTGAAACGGGTTAACCTATATTCGGAAAGGAGTACCACGAAATACACGAAAAGAAGGACCAAACGGCAATTTGGAGATTCACCCAGAAGAGAACCTTCCTAAACTGTATAAAATATTCAGAACGAAATTTTTAAGTTTCGTGTATTTCGTGGTTCATCTCCATTTCTAGGATTAATTGATCTCCATAAAAAACCCGGTGAAATCAAATGCGTTTAAAATGAGATCGACCGGTATTTCCTCACGGCCTTTAAGCGGATCGCCCGTAATATACACTCCGTTCGACCGCTCCAGAATGGCGATAAAGTGGCCGTAATTCCCAACGCGGACCCCGGCAATGGCGGGCAGTTTCAAGTCTGGCGGAAATTGTTTTTCAATTCGGTAATTCACACCGAACCCGCGCTTCCGAAAGGCGCGGGCAATATACCAATTCTCTGTGCCACCGCTACTTGTCAGGCACTCCTCGGCAAGTTCGCTCTCCTGCATATTTAATCCCAGCAACTTGAATACGGTGGCTGCACTGGCCGCGCCGCAGGATGAGGGCGTGCTCTGCAGGCAGACATCGTCTTTCCATCGATCGTTCAATTGTTCCTTAGAGAGCGGATCCAGAATCGGTTTGAGGTATGGAATGACAATCCCTATGCACAGTAGCGCAACGTAAACTGGCGTGTTTAATAAGCCCGATTCCTTCATCCGTTCGGACAATGCCCCGGCAAATAGACCGGCACCAGCCGCCGTCAGTTCTGTGAATGGGAGCGAGCGAAAAACATAAAACCATTTCGCATCATCAAACCAATGTAGATAATACAAGGCCATCAAAAATCCCGGTAACCCGAGAATAAACCATAGAATGAAAAGACCAATCCGGCTTTTACCCGGCCCGCATCGCCGCAGACTTTCCCGACCTACCAAAAAAAAGATTAGTGCGATGCAGTGCGTTGGAATAGCAAGCCAGTTAAAATTCATATCTTATGCTGTTGAACAGGGATATTCATGGCAAGAATATTTATGGCTTGGCGGGAATTTTCCAACCATTGGAACTTCCAAGGTCTGGACATAAAAAAACAGCGCGCGGAAAAGGGGAAGAAACCGCGCGCTGCTCTCGGCGCGTCGGGAAACGCGCCATCAGGGAGTTGTTGGTATATTCGTAGACTCACTTCTCCGGAGAATGTTCAAAAAATAATCCGAAGATTCTACGACCTGATGAAAACAGGAGCGATTCTTCCTATTTCTGCCGGTTTTCTCGATGCGACCGCGCGATTTCCGAGGGCGAAGCATGGAGCGATTTTATCCGCGGCAGGTTTAATTTATATTTCAGCGCGATCGCCCGGATCACCAGCGTGAAAGCAATCGTTAGAGTTAGCCGCAATCCCTCCGGCAGCTCCGTCGTACCGAGCAGAACAAACATAAATCCGCCCAGCAAAGCGGCCGAGGCATAAAATCCGGTGGTGAGAATAGCGGGAATCTCGCGAGAAAGCAGATCGCGGATGACGCCCCCGCCACAGGCGGTGAGCATGGCCATCATGGCGATTGTAAGCGGCACCGCTCCAAAGCTTTCGGCCTTGGCGGCCCCGATGGCCGTAAAAACGCTGAGTCCAACCGCATCGGCCGCTATCATATAATCCCACCGTCGGGCAATTTTGGGCGCCGCAAAAAAAACAGAAGCCGCGCCGGCCAGACAAATCAGGATATAGCTCTGATCTGTTAGCGCTGCCGGCGGCGTGGCGCCCAGCAGCAGATCGCGAATCATTCCCCCGCCGACACCGGTAGCCATGGCCAACACGGATATGCCCAGAATATCCATTTCATACTTCACGGCACGAAAAGCCCCCGACACCGCGAAGGCGTAGGTTCCGGCCATATCAAGGATGTAAATCAGTTCCATAGTTCTGCGTTTCCTCAAACGGGCACCGCTTAAATCATTTTACTTTCAGGGATGCCACTCAAAACGCAGGGATTGTTTTCCTGCCCTTGGAAATTTCCGAGACCCTCCAAAAAAAACAGCGCACGGAAAGGGGGGATCCGTACGCTGCTCTCAAGGCTTTGCAGCCTTTCAGGGAAATGTTACGCAACGTTAGACCCGCCTGGAAAAATATGTTCAAAAAAGAATCCTCTTTCTTTCAATATCCGGGAAAACACCTGCTTAAGGCCCGATTCGAGAGACGGTTACCTTCGGCGGCCGTCAAAAGAACAAAAAAAACAGCGCGCGGAAAAGGGGAAGAAACCGCGCGCTGCTCTCGGCGCGTAGGGGAACGCGCCATCAGGGAGTTGTTGGTATATTCGTAGACTCACTTCTCCGGAGAACGTTCAAAATAGTTTCATCTATTTTTCCTATTGTCCGTAAACCGCCGGTTTAACGCCCGATTCGAAAATCGGTTGCCTGCCGCAGCCTTCAAAAATATAAAAAAACAGCGCGCGGAAAAAGGGGAGAAAACCGCGCGCTGTTCCCAGTATGTCGTAAAACACACTATCAGGGTGTTGTTAGTATATTCGTAGACGCACGCTTTCAGATAACGTTCAAAACAGTTTCATTTATTTTTCCAATCATTGGAAAACCGCACGTTTTTGCGTGCAAAAACCGGGTGCATCTATAATTAAGCACCATGTTTCCTGCTTTACTCACAACTCTTCTATGGAGCTATTGCCTGATTCCGGCCCGACAGTCCGTCGCGCAGCTGGGCGAAAATGCCGCCAATTTCTGGCGGCTTTTTATGGCCGTCATTGCGTTGGGGCTTCTGGCGGTCTGGGGCGGTATCCCGCTCGGGCACGATGCATTCAGTTGGTTATTCCTCAGTGGAATCATTGGATTCGGCTTCGGCGACATCGGCGTATGGTTTGCACTTCCAAGGATTGGAAGCCGGCTGACGCTGCTGATGGTGCACTGTATTGCGGCTCCGTTGTCCGGCCTTGCCGAATGGTGGTGGCTCGGCACCACCATCACGGCCCTGCAGATTGCAGCGTTGGTGATTATTCTAGCCGGCATTTCACTGGCACTCTTCCCGGACCGCGAACGCGAGCACGCCGCCAAAAGGCGCTATTTTTCCGGAATACTTTTCGGCCT
Organism: Pontiellaceae bacterium B1224; assembly: GCA_029432815.1. GTDB lineage: Bacteria > Verrucomicrobiota > Kiritimatiellia > Kiritimatiellales > Pontiellaceae > Pontiella. Next base: position 83,088 of record JAROBA010000024.1, read on the forward strand.
GCTCGCCGCTACCGGACAGAGCATTGGTGCCGTTGTCAGCCGAAAAGCATTCTCGGTGCTGTCGGTCGAAAACTTCCAACCCCTGGAAGCCGGCGTTTCCGACTATATTTTTCTCGGCGCCTCCTCCGGTTTTGTCCGGCTGGCAGGCGGCATTCTGATTGCGGGCGGTTTCTGGCTGATCAGCCGCTGGGTTACAACTTGGCAAACGCCGCCGGAAGAGGTTCGCCGCAAAGATCCAATGTCTGGAAAACTGCGCAACATTCTGCTGTGTGCCGCGGCCGGTCCAATTTTAGGCGTCACCTGCTATCAATGGGCGCTGGCAACAACCCCGAGCGTGATTGTGCAGGTGGTGGTTTCCACGTCCCCGCTGGTCATTCTGCCGTTGACCTATTTCCTCGAGCACGACCGCCTCTCCCGCCACTCGATCGTCGGAACCCTGATTGCCGTCGGCGGTGTGATCCTGCTTGCACTTGGCTGAATCTCCTGTTTCCAAAGATTGGAAAACGGCTGCGGGCGGTTTATCGTACGCGCCTGTTTAAGAAGGAGAAGTTGCCATGAGAATTGAATACGATATTAAACTGGGTTTTAAAGATGTGATGTTCCGGCCGAAACGCTCCACGCTGAAAAGCCGCTCGCAGGTGGACCTCGACCGTACCTTCAAATTCAAGCACACCGATACGCTCTGGACCGGCGTCCCGATCATGGCCGCCAATATGGATACCGTCGGCACCTTCGAAATGGCGCTCGCCCTTGCGGAACGCAACCTTTTCACCGCCGTCCACAAACACTACACCGCCGAAGAGTGGTCTGAATTCCTAGGTAAAGCACCGGAAGGCATCGAAAATCATATTTCGGTCAGCACGGGCACCGGCGAAGAGGATTTTAAAAAACTGATCAATATCAAGAATCGGAATCCCCAGCTGAAATTTATCTGCATCGACGTGGCCAACGGCTATTCCGAGCACTTTGTTTCGTTCCTGAAAAGAACCCGCGAGCAGTGTCCCGATAAAATCATCATGGCCGGTAATGTGGTCACCGGCGAAATGGTGGAAGAACTGCTGCTGGCCGGCGCGGATATGGTCAAGGTCGGTATTGGTCCCGGCTCGGTCTGCACCACCCGCGTCAAAACCGGCGTCGGCTATCCCCAGCTCTCGGCGATCATCGAATGCGCCGACGCCGCACACGGCCTCGGCGGGCAGATTATTTCCGACGGCGGCTGCGCCATTCCCGGCGATGTGGCCAAAGCCTTCGGCGCCGGTGCCGATTTTGTGATGCTCGGCGGCATGCTGGCCGGCCACGATGAATCCGGCGGCGAAATGGTGGAAAAAGACGGCGAAAAATTTAAACAGTTCTACGGAATGAGCTCTTCCACCGCCATGAACAAACATGTCGGCGGTGTGGCAAACTATCGCGCCAGTGAGGGCAAAACCGTGCAGGTCCCCTACCGCGGCGATGTGGAGTCGACCCTCAACGATATTCTCGGCGGACTCCGCAGCACCTGCACCTATGTCGGCGCCTCCCAGCTCAAAGAGCTCACCAAACGCACCACCTTCATTCGCGTGGCCGAACAGGAAAATCAGGTTTATACCAAGAGGTAGGGCTTTTTTAACGAAAGCGCCAGCCATGGATCGGGCTCTGCGCACGCGGACGGATCATCGATCCGTCCCTACCTCAATTCCGCTAAAGAAACGGCAGTTCCGCTGCGAGGGCGGACATCTGGCGACGCGCCATGCGCTGCCCGTGTTCCACCGGGCTTCCAGCCGTTGATGCTTCGTTTTCGAGCACGGATTGCGCGAGCAGCCAGGAAAGTATCTTGCCGCATTGCACCTTCTGGCGCTGACTGCGGGCATCATCATCGCCGGCGAGGGCATCGCGGACCGCCATCGGTATATCTTCTGAAAGTTTCAGACCATAGCGAACGAGCTCCGCTCCGGCCACCTCGGCATTAACGGCTCCGTATCGGCTGGCAAGCACATCAAAGGTATTTTCATGCAGCACATCGTTGCTGCCTTCAAAAATCTGGAACGGACGGGCATCGGTAAAGGCCCGGCCCACCACATGGTTCCGCTTATACGCGGCCCCGGCAAATACCTGCACTGCGGAGTCGGCGGCAGTTGATAGCCCGTCGGAGGAGATCACTTTGGAGGCATTGGCCAGATAGTTGTCGCCGGAGACATCGCTTTGCAAACCGGCCCAGGCCCCGGTGAAATGCCACAGGCTTTCGTTAATCTGCTGCCAGGCGCGCAGGCCGGAAATGCGATACTGAACCTGATCGTATTCGCTGATGGGCTTACCGAATGCGATACGCATTCCTGCGCGGTTTTCCACTTCGTCGGCCAGGCGGCGGCATTGTCCTGCGGCAATGGCGGAAATTCCCATGCGGCTTCTGAATAGCGTATCGAGAATGCTGCGCAGCGCATTGCCTCCCGGCGGTGTGATGATGTTCGATTCCGGAATACTGACATTGGAATAACGCGTGGAGCCATAGGTGATCGGCTGGAGGCCGAGCGCATCGAAATAGTGCTCCACCTTCACGCCTTCCGAAGCCAGCGGCACATACACCATGGCCACGCGGCGTGTCAGCTTATCGCCCTTCTTGACCCGGGCGGCCACAATCCAGTGCTCCGCACGGCCGGTTAATCCGCCCCAGCATTTGACCCCGTTCAGCGCAGCCTGCCCGCCGGAAACTTCAAGCGTACTGTTGAGTCCGAAAATGTCCGTTCCGCCCGTCGGCTCGGTGATCATCATTCCGCCCAGTTCCGAACTGCCGATAAAGCGCGGCAGGATTGCTTTGCTGAGTTCTTCCGGAGCAAGACGTGCCATCGGCCGCAGGAACAGCGAGCCGGTAATACCGAGTGCCAAACCGAGCGGCAGACAGTGGTAGGCCACCGTATCCAGCAAGGCGAGACAGGTGCCGGTGCTTTCGAAGCTGCCTCCATGGGAAGGGGGTATAAAATGGTGCAGCGGGCCCTGCTTCAGGAAATCGCCCAGAAATTCCTCGTCGTAGGAAGTGTAGTCCGGCGAAGAGGCAAAATACTCCCGGAGATAGCGATCTATCGAATCATGCATAAAATAACCTGACAATACTGTTTCATAACAACCGAGGGAAAAAAGGATGGGCACACGCCCTGAACTGCGATCCAATATGACCTTAGGTTGGAAAACCTGCCTTATAGACATTGTGAGAACAAGGACAATGGATGAACATTTCCGGTATTTACACCTGAATTTGCACTCCTTGTACATTAGGGTGGGTAAATGATTAAGGGATATATATTCGACATGGACGGCGTGCTTTGCGATTCAGAAGCATTCATCGCCGCAGCGGCCATCCGCATGTTTAAGGAACGATACAACCAAACGGTTCAGGAGGAGGATTTCATCCCCTTTGTCGGTGCGGGCGAAAATCGTTACATCGGAGGCGTGGCGGAAAAATACGGCATTGCCTGGAATCAGGAAGCCGACAAAGCCGAAACCTACCGCCTTTATGGCGAATGTGTGAAAGGCAAACTCCAGGCGCTGCCCGGCGTGATCGACTTCATTAAGGCGGCATCCAAAGCCGGCATCAAACTGGCCATCGCCACCAGTGCCGATGAGTTCAAGCTGAAGGTTAACCTGAAGGAGATGGGGTTGGATCAAAGCTGGTTCGACGCGCTCGTTAACGGCCTCGAGATTGAACACAAAAAGCCCGCCCCCGATATCTTTATCGAAGCGGCCAAACGGATTCAACTCGATCCAGCCGAGTGCATCGTTTTCGAAGATGCCATCAACGGCGTGCAGGCCGCCAAAGCCGCCGGTGCACACTGCATTGGCATCACGTCGACCTTCACCGACGAGGAACTGAGCAATGCCGGCGCGGAAGCCACCTTTCCCGGCTTTATAAATATTTCTCTGCCCGATAATTTTTAAACATGCAGTTATTTACCGACGGCAGTGTGCACCCGCCCTCCGGAATAGGCTACGGGGCCTATTTGGCGGTGATCGATTCAACCGCGAAGCATGAGGTGAAGGTGAGGCGCTTTGAAAAGACCAGTTGCTCCCAGCTGGAAATTATGACGCTGATCTGGGCACTGCGGGAGCTTCAACCGGAAACAGTAACCATCTACACCGATTCACAGACCATCATCGGCCTGCCCGCACGCAGGAACCGCTTTGAAGAGCGGGAATATCTGACCCGGCAAAACAAGCCGGTCAGACACGCCGACCTATACCGCACCTTTTTTATGCTGACCGACCCGATTGACTGTACCTTTATCAAAGTAAAGGGCCACCGGGTTTCTCATGAAAAAACGAATATCGACCGCCTTTTCACCCTCGTCGACCGCGCGGCCCGCCAGGCGTTGCGGTCGGATACACATTGCATTTGAATCTCTTCACGGTATAAGTCCGCAGTGAAAATTCCTAAACAACTCAAAGATTTGATTGATGACGGCCTCGTCGACGAAGTCCTCCGACAGTTGATGAGCGGCAAGGAGGCGACCATTTTCATCGTCCGCTGCGGCAACGAAATCCGATGCGCCAAAGTCTACAAAGACGCCTCCAAACGCAGCTTCAAAAAAGCCGTTCAATACCGCGAAGGGCGCCAGGTTCGCAATACCCGCCGCGGCCGCGCCATGGAAAAAGGCTCCAAGTTCGGGAAACAGGAACAGGAAGAAATCTGGCAGAACGCGGAAGCCGATGCCCTTTTTCTGCTGGATCAGGCCGGTGTGCGGGTCCCCAAGCCCTACGGCTGTTTCGATGGCGTTTTGCTGATGGAACTGGTCACCGTGGCCGACGGCGGCGTTGCCCCGCGCCTGAACGATGTCACCCTGTCGCCGGAACAGGCGCGTAAAGATCACCTCACGATGATGAAAGATGTGGTACGGATGCTCTGCGCCGGCATTGTGCACGGAGACCTTTCAGAATTCAATGTGCTGAACGACGACAACGGCCCCGTCATCATTGATCTGCCGCAGGCGGTTAATGCTGCCGGCAACAACAACGCCCGCGCCATGCTGGTTCGCGATGTCCGCAACATAACCAACTATTACGGCCGCTTTGCCCCCGAACTGCTTAAAACAAAATATGCCCCGGAAATCTGGGCACACTATGAAGCCGGCACTCTTTCCCCCGACACCAAGCTCACCGGCCGCTTCAAAGACACCCGGAAAAAAGCCGACGTCAAAGGCGTTTTAAACGAGGTCGAATTTGCCGCCAAAGAAAATCAGGAGCGCCTGCGCCGCCTCCGCGAGCGGGAACTGCTGGAGCGGGAGAATCACCCCGAGCCCTCACGGAAACGGAAGAACGGAAAAAACCACCGCCACCGGCGACGACGGCATTAGTCCTAAAAAAACCATCTTCTACCACCCGCTTTGCTGGAGTCACGGCGACTCGGAGTATTTATATTGCTCCGTGCCTCTGTTCCTCTGTGGTAAAAACAAATAAAGCATCGGTACTCAGGCAATTCTTCTCCCCCTTATTTCCGTGTATTCCGTGGTTTAAAAATTGTTTAATAGGTTAATCAATGGCCTCCTTAAAATACCTTTCAGGCTATGCCCCCGAACTTCAACAACAGATTCAGGCCATGCTGGATGAAAACACGCTCGAAGCCTTTTTGCAGAAAAAGCACCCCACCCTGCACGAAATCCGAAGCGATGTCGCCCTGCGCGAATACACCATCGCGCTCAAAAACCAATACATGAAAAAGTCACCGCCCATCAGCAAAGTGGTGTACGACAATAAGATTCACGTCATCCACGGCGCGCTCGGAAC
>JAROBA010000025.1 GCA_029432815.1 Pontiellaceae bacterium B1224
CGTCGACCGATCGCCAGTTATGCCCGGCGTTTTTAATGATCATAATTTCAACCGGTGCATTTGCATTCTTCGCCTTTTCCTTCATGTAATAGGCGTGCTTGACCGGAATCGTTGAGTCCTTGTCGCCCTGAATCATGAGTAGCGGCGGACTTTCTTTCGAGAGATAATTAACCGGGCTCATTTCGCGATACAGTCTCAGCTTGTCTTCCGGCTTTGAATCCTTGCCAAGGATGCGTGGTCCGAACCGATCCCGAAAGTTTTCGCGGTCGTCATGATTAAACAGCTGCTCGTCTTCAAAATCGCACGGCCCGTACCACGAAACACCTGCCACGGTATTATAGGAATAGTTCGCCAACTCCGGATCGCCTTTCAGATTGTCCGGCGGAGACAACAACACCATCTGTGCAAGATGCCCCCCGGCGGAATCACCGAAGGTGTAAATGCGGTTCGGATCAATGCCCAACTCTTTCTTATACGCCGATACAAAGCGTAGCGCATCCTTTGAATCGATCACACAATCCCGCATCGCCGTCTCACCACTTTTCGGCACAAGACGGTAGCCGGCCGACACCACACAAAAGCCCTGCTTCAAAAGCGCTTTATGCACCACATTGAACGAGGCGTTTCCCGCCCCGTGCCGACTTCCGGCCGCCCATCCGCCACCGTGCGTATAAATGAGCACGGGCTTATGTTTACTTTTATCCTCATCTGGAAAATAAAAATCCAGATACACATCTTCAGAAGGAGTACGCTTGAAGCGGACATTGCGAAGTTGTTTCCCGGGGCTGTCCACATACTTAACAGAAAGCCCCTTCAGCTCCTCCCGGTCCAGTGCGTCATCGCCATTTTTATCGAGCTTCCCATTGCGCTTCCACTGCCTCTCATCTTCCGACTTCTCAAAGGAGCCGTTTCCATTTGTATCGACTTTCGCGAGAAAACGATCGATGAAGGCCTCCAGATGATCCGCGTCCGATGACTCCAGCGGTTCAAGGGCACATGCGGACCCGCTTACCCATGCGAACGCAACGAATAGTACAAAACCTGATTTACCCATCTCAACCATCCTTCACTGACTCTTCTTCAAAGCACGTTGAATACATTCCGCAACTCAGAAAGATCAATATCAGTATCTGTAAACGTTTCATTGCTTTCCCCCATCCGGTCATTCAAACGGAAGCATCCACTCCGGGTCTTCGAAATTCGATTGTTTCGGCCCCGGCGTGCTGCGTCCGTTTTTAACCTGCGCTTCAAACAGTTTGCTTAACTCCCTGATGACTTCCGGATGCTGTTTCAGGAGATTATTTTTCTCCTTAATATCATCCTTTAAGTTATAGAGCTCCTGCCTGAACATCTTTGTCTTGCGGTTATAGATAAAGATCAGCTTCCAGTCGCCGCGCCGAATTGCATAGCCACCGTCAAAATCATGATGGATCACCGCCGGATGCGCGTTGCGTTCCTTGCCCTGATAGAGTGGCAGGATATTATGGCTATCCGGTCCCATCTCATCCGTCAGTTTAACTCCGGCAATGGCTGCGGCCGTCGCCATGAAATCGTTCAGACAGATTGTTTCATCGCAGGTGCTTCCGGCAGGCGTCACGCCCGGCCATCGGACGATATAGGGCACGCGGTGCCCGCCTTCATAGAGACTGCGCTTTTGACCTCTAAACTGATGCGTCAAATCGGTTCCCAACTTCCGCAATTCAGCCAGCTCTTTTCCGGTGCTTCCGTTATCGGTGGAAAAAATGACCAGTGTGTCATCCGCAATGCCCTGCTCTTCCAATGCCTGGAGAACCGCCCCGACGGCGGCATCGGTCTGCATGATCCAGTCCGCATAAGGAATCAGCCCGCTTTTCCCTAGAAACTCATCGGAGGGCGCAATGGGCGTATGCGGCGAATTGAGCGAAAAATAGAGGAAGAAAGGCTTCTCACTTTTTGCCTTCTCCGCAATGTAGCGTCGGGCATCTTTGGTCAGTTCCGGCATCACGGCTTCGAGCGTCCAGCCCGGCACCATTGGGCCGGCAATCCCGAACATGGTTCCGGGTTTTGGAACCGATGGCAGTCCTTGCAGTTTATTATTCCGGTAAAAAACATAGGGCGGCATGTTCGGAATCTCATCCCCGAAATAATAGTTAAACCCATGATCGGTCGGGCCGCCCTTGATGGGTTGCGTAAAATCCAGTTTCTTCCAATCATACTTCAGGTTGACCGCACTGAAGTCCCCGCAGTTCACAAAGAGATGCTGATCCAGATTCATTTCCTCCGCGATGGTCTGCCCATCCTTATTCGTAAAATCAATCCCGAGATGCCATTTGCCAACCATGCCGGTGTCATATCCCCCATCCCGCAAAACTTCAGCAACCGTCGTAATCTCCGGTTCAATCAGGGAGGGAAAGAACGCCCAGGTTACCCCGCTCTTCAGGCCGGAGCGCCAGCTGTAGCGCCCGGTCAGCAGTCCGTAGCGGGTAGGTGTGCAGACCGAGGTGTCCGAATGCGCATCCGTAAAATTCATCCCCTCGGAAACCAGTCGGTCCAGATTCGGCGTCGGAATTTGGTTTTTCGGGTTGTTGGCCGCCACGGAGCCGTAGCCCATATCGTCCGCCAGAATAAAAACAATATTCGGACGTTCCTGATTCCCTAAAGAAAGCTGAATCCCCGTTGCGAAGCAAAGAGCTGTGAATACTGCCATATTAAAATTCATCATCAATTTCTCCCATTAAAGACGGCATCCAAGTCATTGCCCACGTTCCACAGTAAACTCCTGAAATGCTGTATTCTCGCCACCGCCGCGCTCGTGTACCGGCGAAACGGCCCAGACGATCCATCGGAAGGTGCCCAGCTTTTGACCATCTACCGCACGCAGGGAAGCCGCAGTGAATTTGCCGGCAGTTTTGCCCGTATCGATGGTACCCAACGGCGTGTAGTCATCCAGTTCCCAGCCCGGATCAACCACATCATTGCTGCCATACAACGTCAGCTTCTGGACCCCGCGACTTCCATTCTGATTATGTGTCCAGCTGGTAATGGCATGCACCGGCGTCGGCGCACCGAGATCTATTTTATACAGGCCGTTGTTAACCCCGTTTCCAAAGACAGCTCCAAAGTTTTCCGCCAGCTTTCCATCCACTAAGGTTTCCAACGGCTCATTATTGGTTTTCGGCTTTGCGGTTACAACAAACGAAGAAGCCCCCCTCAATGGCAGCTTGGAAAATCCTGACTCAGAATCCGCAGTATCCACCACAACGTAAGCATTTGGTTTAACCTGCACCTCTATAAGCTGCTGATTGCGGACGACCTTAAGTTTAACCGGCCCGCCCTCTTCCAGGGCTTGGAAAAGCTGATCTGTATTTTTCACCGATTTGCCATTCACACCCTGAATCAAGTCGCCGCTTTTCAGCCCGGCTTTCGATGCGACGGAATGCTGGGGCACTTTTTCAAGGACCACGCCGCCTTCGTCTTTCGACACACCAAACGCGGAAAACTCTTCGCCTTCCAGGTCCTTCAGCACGGCTCCGAACAATACGTTCTTAAACGGAGTTTCCTTAGCTTCCATTTTGCCTTTTGCCGGTTTCTTCGCTGGGCTGGCCAGCTCCGGAATAACCGGCGTTTCAGCAAGGGCCTTCAACGAAGGTTTCTTTACACCGAATTGATCCATCGGGAAATTTACGAATCCGAGCTTTAACGCCGGAGAATCGTCCCTCACCCGAAAATCACCATGTACGGGATCGATAAATTCCGGATTCCCAAAAATTGAGTTTTTATCCCAGCCCTGTTTTGCAGCCGCTTTGATCGCCTGGTCATTGGGCATATTATAGAAATTACGATCCACCATTGTTTCATCGGTGTATGGCTCATTCATGCGAGCGGGCCGATGCCGTTCACTGAAGATGTTGGAGTAGACCTGGTCCTTACTTTTTTTAAACCAAACGTGTGGATGAAATCCTCCAAATGGGATCACATTATTCCACGCATGGCGACGATACCCCTCACGCAGCTTCAGCCCTTTACCCAGCATCAGGTTGTTGTAGATGTCATAGTTAGACGAACCATCATCCAGATCGATATCCCAGCCGTGATCGCACCGCCAGCGGCTGTCGCGAATCACGGTAGTTTTCCAGGCATCTAGAAACGGCAGGTCAGGATCGGCATCCACTGCAGCCTGCGAAGCGGTCAAATGGTCGGAACGCCAGTACCGGTCGCGCCCCCAGGAGTTGAATGAACCGTGGTCGTGCGTTTCAAGCACCGTATCGAACACATCGCAACGCTCAATCAGATGCCCGCCGAACGCACCGTCGCCAATGTTGATGCCGGCTCGGGCGCAATCATAAATGGAACAGTCACGCACCGTAATTTCCGAAGCCATTTCAATCTGTACGCCGGCCGGCTGACGTTCAACACGGCCGATCCCGTGAATCAAACAATCCTCAACAGTTCCAAGGCTTGGAAAATTCTGGGTCTTCGGCCCGGGTGTACGGTCGATCTTCGACAGGTCGTTTTTCTCGCCGTATTCAAACAGCGGATCATAGAGAGCATTCGGATCGCCCACAAAGCAGACGCCGCTCGCGCCCGTGTCATGAATATGACAGCCCTTCACCAGCGTACCCCGGTTATAATTATTCACAAAAACAGCATTGCCGCCGACCTGATCAAACTCGCAATCGAGAATGCTCACATCCTCGGTACCGGTCAGCATGAAGGCCCCACCGCGGTAGATCGCCCAGTCAGAACGGACCATCTGCTCTTTTGTATCCATAAAGGTGCGTGCGGCATGGCGAACCGTGAACCCCTGAAGGGTGATGTGTTGAACCGGCGTGACTTCCGAACCCTGGAACTCGATCAGGTGGCGCAGACGCACCACTTCCACGGTGGCGTTTTTCAGGTCTGTTCCAGACATTGGAAAATAGTAAAGCGTCGAGGTTTTTGCATTGTGATACCACTCGCCCGGGGCATCGAGCTCCTCGAAAATATTTTCCACCATGCGGTGATCTTTGTGCATCCCCATCTTGCGGTTATTCTGCCAACCGCCTTCATAGGTCACTTCGCCGGAAGCATCCTTTCCGGTAATCAGATAATGGTAGCCGCCCCACCCGGAACGATGCATTGCGTGAATATAGCCCCCCGTCGGATCCGCCCAATCGGCCGCACGTTCCTTTGCAAAAGCATCCGCCGCATAGCCCTGATACGGCTCGGCCTTTTTTGCGGGATCATAATTGGGGTAGCGCGCCATGCGCTGGTTTTTCCCGTTTATAAACAGCTGATCAATCACCAGTCCCGCCGGCGTTTTGGCCATAAAGATTCCATCTCTATAGGGCTTCCATTGCAGATCGAGTTTAGAGCCACCACTTAAAACCGCCCCGCCTTCGGTTTCGGCTTTGTAAATAATCGGGGATTTTTCGGTCCCGGAATCTTCCGGGGAGAACACCACCGTGTCGGGCAGATAATAGATGCCATCTGAAAAGTGAACGGTGATCGGTGTTTTTCCTGCATGAGGCTGTACTTTTTCCACCGCCCGGCTCATCGAGGCAATCGGCTTTTCCTGTGTCCCTGGATTTTTATCGTTGCCGCTCGGGCTGACATACAGATCCGCTGCCAGTGCAGCCGAACAAAATGCCAGACTTCCAATCATTGGAACTGCGCGCGTGATCAGCGAATTGATTCGGGCTTTTTTCATAACGTCTCCAACCTCTGCAATTTTTCTATACCTATTTCTTAGTAAACTGATCCATTGAACCAGATAGCAGGCATCCAACCATCCTCATTTTACACGACACCCTAAGCATTTTTTCATGGAGAGAACAGGAGGTCAGAAAAATGGCTGGCCTGCGGCGGCTCTAACTTTAAAGGCCAGAGTTTCTCTATTTTCCCTTCCAGTCCACAATCCTGACAAAATATCCGGCCGACGGTTTGTCATCGTGGCAGGCGAGGAAGAGGTATTCCGGCTTTCCGTCCTTCCATAGAATACTGGGACGTTCGCTACGCGCTAATTCATCCCCGAAATACATTTCATTTGTCAGGTATCCTACCTCCGGTTCCCCCCAGTCAATCCCGTCCAGAGAGGTGTAAATGAGCCCTGGGCGGACTCCGCCGTTTTTGCGTTTTTTCACTGGAATCGGATTGCCCTCCAACAGGTTCTTCACCCCCTGACGATCCTCAACAATCATGTAGTACATGTCGTTGTAATAGAAAGCGTAGGGATCCTCGATATCGACTTTTTGATCCGCATAGCTGATGACCGGATTGTGTTCATAGTTTACATACGGCCCTTCGATGTGATCGCTTTCGGCCATCGAAATTTCGCGGACACTGGCTCGGCCGGTATATTGATCGGTCATCGATTTGTAATAGATTCTGAACTTGCCTTCCGGCGTCACAACAAAGGTCGGATTCGAGGCATGGACCATGTTAAACCCACCCATTTTTCCAGAGGCTGGAATGATTGGATTGAGCGAGCTTTCCGTCCAAGGCCCATACGGCGATTTGGCCGTGGCAATTCCGACTTCCTGCTTTGAGCCGTTTTCATCCTTGTAACGATTCAGCAGAAAAACCAGTACATAGGTATCGCCCACTTTGGAAACCTGCGGATTATGATAGGCCGCTTCATCGCTGACAAAAAGGTCGCCTTCCAGCGTATACGGTCCATCGACCGAATCGGCCGTCCAGTGAACTATCTTACTGTTTTCCGACCAGACACCGTCGTTGGGGATGACGGAGTTAAAAACGTGGAGTTTACCTTCATCATCGTAGATCGGCGCCATGCCCCACGTCCAATGGTCCTCTCCGGCGGGAAGAATATAGTTGCCCGGCACCTGCGCCTCGCAAAAAGTCGACACCTCTATCCCCATAGTCTGACCGCACCCGATGGCAGTCAAAACCAAACCCAACTTCCATTTATTCATCATAATCCGCTTCTCTAAATTCTGTTTTATTCTACTTCTTCAGCTCAATACGGAAACCGCTGACGTATTGGCTGGGCAGTTTCTTCGGCCGTTTGATTTCAAGGGCGCCCGACGTCTGCTTCCATTTAATTTTTTCATTGCTTCCCATGAGCTCAATGGCTGCAATTTCCTGCTCCAACAATCCGCCTTTCGCCAATGTTTTGATTTCGACATCATCGGTCGGCGGGGCCAGCACAAATGCATAGAGGTTCCCGTTGTTCGTCGTAAAACGGATGTCCTGCTGACAAAATGCTTTGTGGTTTTCGCCCTGACGTCCGCCTTTCATTTTCAGCGGACCTTCACCATAGATTTTCCAAGGTCTGGAACCGTAGATGCCTTCGGCGTTTATTTTTAATACTTCACCGAAAGCCGTCAGATAGGCCGCCTGATTTTCCGGCAGCGTGCCATCGCCGCGCAGCGCGACATTCATCATCACCACACCGTTTTTACTGATCGCATCAATTCCGTTTCCGATCATTACCGGGATGCTCATCCGGTTTGACGCGCCCTTCCGGTAGAACCAGCCACCGGAAACATCCGTCGCCCACATCCAGGGCTCGGGCTGAATGTCCGCCGAACTTCCCCGCTCCAGATTATACGTGAAGGCCTTCTTGTCCAGTTTCCCATTCTTACACGAAAAGACCGTGGTCTGTTGGCCCCCGTTCTCTTTAAGGTCGCGGTTGATGTAGTCGGAGAACAGTTTAACGCCCAGGTTTTTTCCCCGTTTTTCATCCGGATACGGGCAATCGTTGTTGAACATATCGGGATCGTATTTTTCGATAATTTCCCAACAGCGGTCAAACCAGTGCTCGTTCCAGCTGTCCTGAGCGGCGTACCCCGAAGGGTCGAAATCCATATTGATCAGCTTTCCCTCCAACGTGCCGGCTTCGTAATACTGACGCCCCGTTTTGAAGAAACGCGGCGACCAATACAGATGCGTTGAAACGCCGAACTTCATATCATGCTTATAGGCCGCTTCTTTCCACTCCTTCAAGGTGTCGCGCTTCGGTCCCATATCGACGGAGTTCCAGGGATGGGAAGAGTCGTACATATCAAAGTTATCGTGATGACACGCCACCGGCATAATAAAGTTGGCCCCGTTCGCCTTGAAAAATTTAACCAACGCCTCGGGATCCCAATTCTCCCCCTTGAACAGAGGGACGAGATCTTCGTATCCGAATTCCGATGGATGCCCGTACCGCTGTGTGTGGAATGCCGTAAGTTCTTCGGTCATTTTCAGCTGTCCGCCGGTCTCCCCGTCATTCGGCCCATACATGCGTCGGCCATAGTGTGAGCCGTCATTGGGCCGGTTTTCATCGGTCGCCGACGGAACCCCCCAATGCGCCCACACCCCGATTTTTCCATCCAGAAACCATTCCGGCACCTGATAGTTCTCGGCCATCGACTCCCAACTTGGTTCGACGAGGCTCACCACAGGCGCTTCAATCTGCGCTTCGCTGTTTAGGCCTGTGAAACTAAGCAACAGACCTACTGCACGGCCAATTTTAAAATTTTTCATTTCTTTTTCCACACGATTTCGGCGGTTTCGTTTTCGATATCCACCGTGACGTCAGCGAATTTGAATGATCGTTTGTAGATATATCCCGTCTTCACAGCCGGTTCTTTCGGCGGGCCTAGCGGTTTAGAAAATTCCGGAATATCTTTCATCCAGAGCTTGCTGCCCTCCACCCCATATCCATCAGAAATCATAAAGTAGCTATGCTCTTCTGCGCATACCAAAAACAGCGATAGCGCATAGTTCAGCCGTTCCTGAAACGAAGCCTTTTTGGCTTTCTTTTGTTTGTCCTGCCCCGCATCCATATCGGTATCGGCGTAACTACCAGTTCCGATCGTAAAAGCGATGATCTTCCCGGAACGCGCGGCAGTCTGAATGGCTCCGATCCCCTTGGCCACATAGTCCGGTTGAGAGACGCCTCCGACGGCATGCTCAAAACCTTCGATGTAGGAACCGTCAAAATAGTCCACATATTCCAGTCCGGCATCATCGAACCGGGCGCGGATCACATTGGCGACGACGAGCTCATCTTTGCCGATAGTCCCGGGCAGTTGCTTCATCATGGTGTGATAGCCCTCCATCGTGGCGTCCTTTTTCTCTTCGCCCACCTGCCGACGGAGATAGCCGGGCTCCAGTGCCTTGATGTTTCCATCCACAAAAACGCCGTCGATATACTTGGAAGAGCAAACGAACTTTGCATTATCCAGCCACCATTTCTGAACCTTTTTATTCGAAAGGTCATAGGCCTGAACCCGATTCCGGATCAGCTTCGTATTCCCCTTCTGATCGGCAAGGAATGCATCCGGAATATCCTCGAGCTTTTCATCTGCGTGATAGCATGGATAGTGCACGATAATATTCCGGTAATAGAGAATCTTGGCATTGGGATTCAGTTTCTTGACCGCCTTGGCTGCCTTTTCTGTACCGGCTTCGGTACTACCGAAATCCTTTACTCCCGTTGTCTTTTCAAAGGTGATCAACGGAATCGTTGCTAGAAACTCAATCTCTTCCGGCGTGAAGGCCGTAGCCTTTCTAATATGCATGTAACGCGGCACCGTATCCCAGCTGAACGCCGGCATTCGGTCTGCAACTGTGCTGATACACATCAATGAAGCTACAGCACAGAGTGCGGTCGCCCGACTTAATATTTTTAGACTCATTTTCATCATTCCATACTAGTTGATCACACGATTGAGAACATCGCTTTTTTAAGGGATATCAATAAATTCTCTTACGGCTCCCGTTCCACCGTTATTTTGTAGAAGCCCTGAGCTTCCTCGTCTGCGGCCGCGTCAATAAACAAACCATCCACCAGATTGCTTCCAATCAACGCAAAACCGCCCACCAAATTACTGGACCAATACACATTGTAGAGGCATCCATCAACCGCGGCCCATTCCAGCTGAAGGGACTCATCGAGGGTCAGACTGGAGATTTCAAACGATTCGGGAAGATTGGGATTGGTGCCGGCACTATATTCTTCGCTGTTAATCAGGTCATCACCATCGGGATTTCCTGAAGGAACTGCATTGGTGATATTGCCGAAATTCCGAAATTCCCACTGATCATCCAGACCGTCGGCGTCAGCATCCTCCGTATCCCAGGCCAGCACCGCCTCTTCGGTCGCGACATCGACCCACACATCAACGTGTTCAAATGAGCGAGTATAGACATAGCCGTCTTTGATGGGGCCGTCCAGCGGCGGCCCGAGCGGACGGCTGAACTCAGGCATCCACGACGTTTCCCAATGATAACTTGCCGTGTGCGCAGCAACATGGTCCTGAAAAGCAAAATAGGAATAGGGTTCCGCAACAATCAGGTAGAGCGCGAGGTGATACGGCATAGCCGCCTCCATCTCCTCCTGACTGCTGGCGGCGGAGTTTTCGCCGGTTTTAAAGAAGATCATCTTCCCTTTGGATGAAGCTTCGCGCATCAATTGAATACTCGCACAAACGGCATCCGCAACGCTTTGTCCGCTACCGCTATAAGGATAATTCCAGCGTTCCAAATAGGAGCCGTCATAAAACCGCATGTATTCCCGGCCCCCGTTGTGTCTTTCGTTTCGGATGAAATTGCCAACCATCAACTTCCCATTTGCTTCCAGCACCTGCTCGAGGGCATATTGAGTACCGATATAATCATCAACCGGATCGCCGTTCCCATCAAAGAAATAGCCGGTCGTCGGCACCAGACATTTATCAGTAAATACACCATCAATCGGATCTACCCCGTTGATGGGCTCATGGAGAATCATCGGCAGAGCCGCCTCGTTTACCCACCAATCACGCATGTCGGCCACATCGTAATTATACCAGGGATAAAGATCCTTATGCAGGTCAACCACCTCAACCCCGTTTGAATCCGTAGTATGCCGGCTCCAGTTCCACTCATCGTATGTGGCATCCGAAGCATAGCCGCCGTAATGAAGCGAGGTATTGCGGTAAAACAGGCTCTTGATCGATGAGTCAATCGCTTTCACCCGGCTGGACGCATCAAGAATACCCTCTTCAATCGTGGAAAATCCCGCATTGTTTGCCTTTTCCCAGACAATCACTTCATAGTTTCCGGCCATGGCTTCAATTTCAGACTGGGTCCACGCACTATTATTCCTGACGATGAGCCAGCGCGGCACGGTGTCCCACGAAAAGTCGGGATAATTGGTAAAGTTGCTTTGAGCCTCATATTCATCCAGCATATACGGTGCGACTTTGTAACCGGAATAGTCCGTTGGATCCCAGGGCACAAGCGGCCCCTTAAAACTGAATGCGATCGAGGTGATCGCCCATTCTCTGCCGGC
The DNA here is from genome assembly GCA_029432815.1 of Pontiellaceae bacterium B1224. Taxonomy (GTDB): domain Bacteria; phylum Verrucomicrobiota; class Kiritimatiellia; order Kiritimatiellales; family Pontiellaceae; genus Pontiella. The sequence goes on from JAROBA010000025.1 coordinate 11,246, forward strand.
AGCATTACTTCCTGCCCCTGTAACGATGAAGGGATCGGCGTCCGCAGCCTGAATGGCAAATGAATCTGATGCTGATTTGAAGGTGCCTGATTCCAAGCCCGTACCCAGACCGCGAATATGTTTATGGTCATACCCCGCATTCGTTTCCTTGACCGCTATCGAAGAAAAACCTTCATACGAAATGGAGCCAACGGAACAGATAATATTTTCCACACTGAACCGGAGGCTTTGTCCCGGACCAATGTCGTAATTTCCGCCCACGCCCCATGCATTATCAATATCTGTTGCATCCGAAGAAGTACCGAGGCTGCTCATCGACGACGCATTGGCATTGGTGCTGTACGTATACGCGGAGCCATCGAAACCTTCGACCCGGATGTCAAAAGTCAGCGTGTCATCCGATCCATCCGTGTCCATATCCTGAGTATAGGTTACCGAGTAGATGTAGTCGTCGCCGGACGAGGAGCGGGTACATGACAGTTGCGTTGAGCTTAAGTCGGCCCCGTTACATATCAGGTCGCCGTTCGACTGCGAGCCCGAACCTGCCCGGGCTTTTAATGTTCCAGTAATTGGAAAATATATTTTCGCCGCCGGCGTATCGGAGACAAAAAGCAAAATCATCCCCGCAAAGAATACTGCCGTCTTATTCATCTTTCCCTTTCTATAAAAACGGCTTTCCCGGCCGGCCTGAAAACAGGTGATGTCAGGCAGCCCTATTTGGCTGCCCAACCTACTGTTCACGTAGTTCACATATTATTCGTCCAGGAAGGATCGATAGAACAACTTACTTCCCGAAATATTATTTGTTACGCTGACTTCGCCTCCGGTACCGAGAACGCCCGTCACCGCGTTACTCCATGGTCCGTATGCCAGATTATCAGTCACCTGCACGCCGTAATTGAACCCGGACTCGGTTGACCAGCGCAATGCAATTTGGGTACTGCCCTGAATGACAGCACAGGATATCTCTCCGACACTGGTGGGCGGTGCTGAACTCGAGAAAGAGAAAGATAAGTCCACTGTCGATACCCCCCAACGCATTCCGGCACCTGCTTCAGTTGATGTCACATAAAGCGGATCCATGGAAAAATCTGAAATCTCCAGGAATTCATCGGACCAGAGATATCCATTCAGCCCAGAACCTGCTCCGAGGATGGTTGAATGGTTGTAACCCGTTCGTTCTGCAACCACAATGCCGCTGAATCCCAGGAACGAAGCATCAAGCGGGTAGTCAGATCCGATTACGGAAATGTTCTCTACAGTATAGATCAACGTATCACCCACCGGCATGCCCTGTGCAGCTGTACCACTGACCCATGCCATACCGGACGGATTGTACCCATAGGTGGGAGTCCCTGTTGTATCACTCACCGTTTCCGATCCCGAACCAATAATCGCTACAGATACACCAGACGTTTCACTGAACGTATAGGTCGTCCCGTTCACTGCGGATACACGAACATCAAAGCTGATTATATCATTTTGGGCATCCCCGTCTAAATCCAGATCTGTATACATGACGGAGTAGACATAATCCCCATTGGTCGAAACTCCGGACACCGTAAGACCGTTTGTCGAGTCGCCGACATTCAGCAGATTGGAAACCGATGTAATATCCGCAGAAAGCGAGCTGAAGGTCACCTCGGTTCCCGTTGGAACAATGGTAATAGAAACGGTTGCGGGTTCGCTGTCGAGCACACCGTCATTAACCTTGAAAGTAAAACTATCGTTACCGGTGATTCCGCTATCCGGTGTGTAGATCAGCACGTTTGTATCGGTGGCAGACACCATTCCGTTTGTTGGCAAGCCAATCACGGAGTAGGTCAGATTACTTCCCTCCGGATCGATTCCGGAAAGCGTAATCTCGATGGGCATATTCTGTAATGTGCTCACGCTCTGTGCCCCTGCCGTCGGTGGAATATTCGTGACGGTAATTGAAACGCTTGCCTGCACGCTGGAGTACACTCCATCATCCACCGTAAAGGTTAAGCGGTCCATGCCCTCGAAATCCATATCCGGGGTATAGATCAGGTCCGGCGCCGTTCCCGACAGCGTCCCATTGGTTGGATAGTCAACCACCTCATAGATCAGGTTCGTTACACCGTCCGAATCAGTTCCTGTCAGTATAATCGCCAGCTCCTGATTAGGTAACGTAGATACATCCTGGCCATTCGCGATCGGCGCAACATTGGTGATAGTTCCGACCACTTCTGACTGCAGTCCGAAGGTCAGATCCTGCGTGGCACTTGGCACCGCATCCACAGGAAGATTGGTCGGATTTTTTACCCGAAGAAAGCCGCCGCCGGCATAACCGCTGCCGGTATTCACCGTAAGCGTGTTATTCCCCGCTTCCGGCCAGAACTGGAAGGCATAATCGCCGGCAGGCAACACTACATCCGCATCCAGATTCAGCGAAAAATAAGAACCATTCGTCAGGGTGATGCCTTCAAGATCGAACGCTTCCAGTACATTCGTGGAAACCGCCGTGTTATTAGTAGAATATTCCCCAATCCAGAGATAGAGATCATTCGTTCCTCCGGAATAGGTCCAGTTATTGGCGCCCTTTACTAGAGTGACTGCTCTCACGGCAGTCTCATTGGCTAAACTGAAGCTTTGTCCCAGTACAACGATGTTGTTTGTTGCCTGGTTCCAGGCCGAAGATACAGATTCGGTTGTGTTCTGCTGAATAATAAACGTACCATCGGGATCAAATCCCAGATTTTGCTGAACCGTGCCTGCCAGAACACCTCCGGCTATCAGGCCGCCCACCGCTATCAAATATGACATCTTCCTGTTCATACTGAGGTTCTCCTTTTGTCTTGGTATATTCCATAGAAGAGAGATTTCCGGCCCTCCCCCTTTCCTGACTTCTAACTCATCTTCTCACGGCATGGATTTCTGTATGCCCCTCTTTTGAGGGACATACAAATCTCCCAAAATTCAGTAGTTTATTCAGTAATGGTTTTCTATGCGCCTTCATCCATCTGGACTTTGTTTGCGCTATAATTTACAAAGAACAACATATGAACTGGATTCAAAAAACCGCCATCACCGCTTTGATTGCCGGATACCTCCCCGCCGAGGCTGATCCCAGTGAAAAACCGCTGGACAAAGCTGCCCTGTCCCGATTGGAACAACGCCTAGTGGAAATTGATTCCAGTCTCGACCAGCTCGCCCACTTCAGTCTACGCAGTGGCATAGGAGCCATTGGCTATCGATCCTATCGAACCGATATACCTGAAACAGTGGAGTGGGTTGAAGTGGATCTGGGCGCAGCATTCCCGATCAACGAAGTTGTGTTGGTGCCGACCATATGGAGGGACACCGAAAAGGGCTTCCAGGCCGATGGCTTCCCGATTGAACTCCGTGTCGTGGCCGGAACCGGGGCCGACACCAATGGTACCGTGATTGCAGAGCGGAGCGCTTCCGATCCCATGCTGCCGCGCATCGCCCCGCTCATCATTCCAACCTCTGGAACAACTGCATCGTGGATACGAATTGAGGCCACCCGTTTGTCTCCCCGTGCATTTGACGGCCGGCAAGCCTTCCAGCTCGCAGAACTCCTGGTGTTCAGCGGATCAAAAAATGTTGCCTTGCGGCGCCCCGTCAACGTTTCATCCAGTCAATCAGATGCTCCGGGTGCATGGGATAAACGATTTCTGGTGGACGGTTTAACACCGTATCTGATGGATTCTGCAGAAGGAGCTCAAAGCCGGGCATTTGTCAGTGAAATGGGAGAACGCCCCTCCTTAATCCTCGATTTGGAAAAAGAATATTCCCTATCTCAAATTCACCTGCATGCAGTCGATCAGAGCGACACCGTTCCTCAGGCTTATTCCGGCGATCTGGGCATACCCAGCCACCTGCAGATCGAAGGCGCTAACGAACCCGACTTTTCCGACGCCACACTCTTGCTTGATTATCACCGGGAAACCATCAACGACACCGGGCCGATCATGATGTGGAATATTCCGGAAAAAAACTGCCGGTTCGTTCGCCTTATTGCCAGAAAAACCGGAGATGCTGCCAATATCGCCGCCGATGAATTCAGAATTGGGTTTTCAGAAATTGAACTTTTTTCCAATGGACAAAATGTTGCGCTTGGCAAATCCGTCCAGACCACCCAGAGGATCGAGAATCCCCGGCGCTCCCCGATGACGCTAACGGATGGCAATAATCTTTATGGAAAAATCCTCCCTATTCGGGATTGGCTTAGCCAACTGGCCCGTCGCCATGATCTCGAAGCGGAACGCCCGCGCATTTCCGCAGAACTCAACCACCGATATGCCCGGCAGAAAACCAACCTCAACCGGATGAGCTGGCTGACCGCGCTGCTCGTTGTCAGTATCGTCATCATTATTCTGCTCGAACGCCTGTACCAGCAACGCCAAGTGGCTCGAATCAAGGAACGCTTCGCGGCGGATCTTCACGACGAACTCGGCGCCAACATCCATACGATTGCCATGCTCAGCGATATTGCACAGGCTGCTGAATCACAAGAGGAATGGCAGCAATTGCATCAGCGCATTGAGGAACTCACAGACCGGACCAGCACCAGCATCCGCCATTTCACCAACATGCAGGAAGCCGACAACCTCTACATCGGCCTGGTGGCCGATATGCAACGCGCCGCCCAGCGAATCGGCACCAACCTCAAACACGACTTTTCAATTAAAGGCGAAGCCTGTCTTGACCGTTTAAAACCGCGTACCCGGATCGATCTGTTCCTGTTCTACAAGGAGTGTTTGGTTAACATTTGCCGCCACTCCGGTGCGACCCAATTAAAAACCCAATTAACGGCCGATTCAAAAGTACTCTGCCTTATCATCCAGGACAACGGGCAGGGTATTCAGAGCGCCCCGCCCTCCCTCAAACGACGCGCCCGACTCCTGGGTGCAAAAATGAATATAACCACACCGGATGCAGGCGGAACGTCTATCATGTTGAGCCTCCGGATTCGCAGAAAACTGAGGCTCAGTCAAAAGTCGAAAGGTCGAAAGTCCACTATCCCGACCATCGACTCTAGACCGTTAACGTTCTGACCTTTGAGCGGGAGGCAAACCCTATGAAACGTAAAATTAAAATCATGATGGTGGAAGACCATCCGGAATATCGCGAAACCATCGCCTTGGCACTGGAGAAGGAAAAGGACATTGAGCTGATCAGCCAGTTTGGCACCGCCGAACAGGCGCTGCGTAGCCTGCAGGACATGTCGACCCGCAAAGTCCCCGACCTGATCCTGCTCGACCTCAATCTTCCAGGTATGTCCGGAATTGAGGCAATCCCCTGTCTTAGCCAAAACCTTCCTGACACAAAAATCATTGTCCTCACCCAATCCAACAGCGAAGCCGATGTTCTGGCCGCTATCCGGGCGGGTGCTTCCGGTTATCTCCTCAAAGGCACAAAACGCATTCAGATTGCAGACGGAATCCGCATTGTGATGAACGGCGGTGCCTCGCTTGATCCCAATATTGCCGAGTATATCCTCACGACCCTGAAACACCTGCAACCAAAACCAACTCTCGAAATGGCTCTATCGGATCGGGAAATGCAAACCCTCATTCTAATCAGCGAAGGATATGTAAAAAAAGAAATCGCCGACCGGCTCGGCGTCTCTCCATATACCGTAGCCAGTTTCATCAAGCGAATCTACGAAAAGCTCAATGTCCCGAATGCACCCTCCGCAGTAAACAAAGCCCATCTCCTCGGCCTTTTTCCGAATCGATAAGGCTACTTTTCTCCCATGGAAGAAATGTCCTTCAGTGCATTTTCATAACCGTCCTGCCAATCGGCCACGCCGCCTTTGCTGAGCAGCTGCGGGTGATATTGCCGGGAACCGATCTCTGCATAGTTTTTCCAATGATTGGAAGCGGTTTTTAAATGCTCAACCGCTGCCGCCGGATTCGACTCTTTCAGGTCGGCGGCGCGGAGCTTTTCGGCGTAATAGTTTACAAGGTGCGCCATGGCCTCAATGTCGCCCAGCGTGCGCGTCCAGGTTTTTCCGTCCGGTGGATTCATCCAATGATCTTGAGCGTCGGAATACATAAAATACGGTGTCTGCATTTCGTCATCCACGCTCACGCTTTCGTGGCGCGACATGACATCTTTCACCTTTTCTGAAGTATAGCGACCTCCCCAACCGCCCCAGAAAGGATGCTCGGTGCTGAATAAACCTCTATTCACCAACCCGATCCATGGGATCGTTCCTCCGCCTTCCATAAAACCAACCCTTTTACCAAAGCTGCGCTCCGGATAAACGGCACCCAGCGGGCCATGATTCTTAATCACATGTTCCTGAAGCCAGTCATGCTGACCTCGTGCGGTGTAGGCATAGTCGCCCCAAAACTGCGGACCGATGGTTGAAATATCCGTTCCGCGCGGTGAGCCCGGCCCTCCGTAGGCGTAGGTCTGGTAATTACTGCGAATCCAATGAATCTCGGGATAGGTTTTGCAAATGAAGGCGCCGGCATTGTCCTGCGCACCGTTTTCGAAAACGCGCAGTTTTTTGACCACAGCCTGAAGCTCTTCTTTGGAGTGTGTTTGAGCATAATCATGCAGCGACTGCGCCAACGTGCTGGATCCCGCGTTCACCGCAATCCAGATCGGGCGCGGGTCATCCCTTTCAAAAACTTCAACCAGCCGTTTAGATCCTTCGCTGGACTTACCCTCTCCAACGCCGGCGATGCCATATTCCGGCTGACCGGAACAGACGATAGTCCTCAGATAATCCGGTGTATGCCAGCAATCCGAATGTTGCTGAAGATTTTCATACACCTCGGCATAGGCATCGATGATTTCATGAAAGAGCTCAGGATGTGTTACCTGCCGATATTCATCCTTCATGCCCGGATGAATATATTTGCCCGTCACCGCCATCAGCAGCTCGGGTTCAAACTCGTTCGAGCACATCAGCATATGAACCATCTGCTGCATTTCGTCCGGTTCACATCCCATATCTGCCATAACCACCAGCCGCGTTCGTTCCGAAGCAAATACAATACTGACAGCACCGATCAGGCTGATGAGTATCAGACGGCTCTTCATGGCTCCCTCCCCCAGTGACAACTTAGTTCAAAAACTGCTCCGGCGGCACCGGCGCTTCGTATTCTTTAATGCGGATATTGCGGTAATAGATCTCAGCGGTTTCAGATTGGAAATCAAAAATGCCGGCAGCGGGTTTTAGATTAAATGCCATATTGATGACATCACCATTCAGTTTATGAATGGCATACTGGTCGCCCATCACGATAATTTCGCATTCATTCCATTGCCCATCGAGGGCGTGATGATGATGATCCGTTTTCGAGGCAAGGTGGAGCCAGCCTTCATCATAGGGTTTGCCCCCGTCATCAGGATGTAAATAGGTTCCATCCTCGGTAGCGAACCAATCATAACCTGTGCCCCACTTATAGCCAAAACGCAGGACATAGTTGGTATAGGTTCTTTCGGTATAAAACAGCCCGTGTGTGTCGTTGGATCCCGTATTCTGATTATACGCATCGGGAAATTCATCATTAAAAATATGAATCACGCCATCTTCAATGGCGTAGACTTTTTTAGCCAGTTCCTCATCACCGCTCCGAATCTTCAAATACCAGCCATCCCTGTTTTCACCGTTAAAGATTGTTTTAAATCCCTCTTCCGACTCAGACGCAGCTGCACCCAGTATTAATCCGAAGGCCAGCATCATTTGAATGGATACATTTTTCATTGGTTATCTCTCGCTCACGCATTTTGATTCTGATTGCTTGGTGTTCTGCGCTTTATTCGGCTCAACCGATTCATGCCGAAAAACAATCCGGTCCAGTTTATATTTCTGGGACCGACCGGAGACGACCAATTTATAGGTTTCTTCCGCTTTAAAATTATAGACGGCCACCCGCTTATTGCGGTGCCCTCCGGGATCGATCCGGATCCCGGTAGCCCAAACCAGCGTCATGTGATCGCCTCCAAAGAACTTGGTATTGTTCTGCAAAGTACCTAGCGTAGCATCTTTCCCGTGTCCGATGAATCGTAGGTCTTTTTTACATTTCTGCTGTATAACCACCGCAAATCCGGATTGGCCGAATCAAGCATCCACTCGACATTCGTCTGAGCGGTATTCCACTCCGTTTTATTCTGATTCTTAATTCGAATCAGGTTTACACCCAACGCCCCGAGATCATCCCAGGTGTGTGTCATGCCGACCGCCGGTTTCGTATGCTCTTCGTTAAACGGCGACGAGTGGGATACGCAATAAATAAAAGGCCGATACGCAGGATCTACCGCATTGATGCAGCGCCACGGCATTTCCATCGGCCCGGCGCACAGAAACCACAACGGATCGTCTGCACTTGATTTTTCGGCCTGGGCTTTAAAGTTGGCGATTGCCTCATCCTGTGCGGTCTGGATATCGAAAACGATCGAAGGATCAATCTCAAAGCGTTCCACCGCGCCATTCACGCTTTCGAGCATCTCTGCATACATCTTCGGCTTATTTGCCAAATGGGAGGAATGGTCGTAATGAACCAGTTTGGATTTAAACCCCGTTGCCTCCAGCAGGGCCAGATTCATGGGCGCCGCAACATAGTCGTCCTTGTCGTAATTATTCCCGTCGTGCGAAATCGCAACCCGCCCGCCGGGGAAATTAACCTGAGCCCGACTGCTATTTGCAGCCACGCACGAAAGCAAACCCATACAAAACAATACTCTTAAAACTCCTGTCTCCATAGTCATCTCTCCGTTCAGTACCTATCAAACTGAGCCATAGAAATGGATGACAGGACGCACGCAATCCCGCATATGAAGGATCTGATTTGAAGGTGAGTAAAGAAAACCTATTACGAGAGGCGGTGTCTACAGCACCTCAATTCTCAGGCGGATGAATTCGTTGGTCCTTCCGATGGTGTCGATGCGGTTGGTGACGGCTTCGTAGTCGGCGTCGAGGTTTCCAGTGATTGGAAGTTCGGTGTAGGTTCCGGTTTTCCAATCATTGGAAAGCAGGTTGGAACTGAATTCCAGTTCATAGGCCAGTTCGCCTTCGGAGCCGATGCGTCGGGCATGGACATAATCAATTGTGTCGGCGCCGCTTCCAATCATTGGAAGATAGCCGGTGTCGTTGCCGTTGATTGGATTTCCGCCGAGTGCATATTCATAGAGGTTGTTTGCGGTGTCGCTGTCCGGGTCGGCGGCGTCGGCCAGATCGGTGCCGTTCAATTCAAAGCCGTGAATCCAGTCGCCGTAGCCCCCCTGTAAATCGGTAGAGGATCCGGAAACAATCCGGATGCGCCAGCTTTCCGTCAGATCGAACGAAGGGCGGGTGATGTTGAACACGACATCCATCGTGCCGTCGGCATTCTGCACGCCTTGATAGTCGTTATTTTCCATCACGCCCGCCGTTTCGAGGGCCACCCATGCGCCGCCCGTCCAGCGTTGCGCTTGCAGGGCAAGGCCGGATTCAATTCCCTTGAGCACAACCGGAACGTGGCCGATGCCGCCGCTGTAGATGGTGAAGTCGGCGACCACGGCATTTTCCGATGCTTGGATTTCCAGCGGATAACTACGCAGCAGGCTTCCTTCATGCACGGCGAGATTCAGTGCAACATTATGTTGAAACTCGTCATAGACTGCGTTCCAGGCATTGGAACCATACGATGCCAGACGGCTTGTAAACTCGGCATCATAGCCCCAATAATCCGCCGATGCTTTCGGCGGCATAATGAATTCAAATTCACCCTCCACCACATCTCCGGCATTGTAGGAGCGTTCAACCGAATCGGCGCTGAAATCGAACAGCAATTTGTCCGTGCCCCAGCTGCGCCCATAGGTATGCATGTAGACGGGGAACGGATTCCCGTTCAGCGTCGAGGAAAGGTTTAACATTCCGCGACGGCTCCGCGAAACTTTGTCGTAGGACATGACATCATCAATACTCAGCCATTGGTTGTTAAACTGCACCGGTGTGCCCTTATAGGTATTCCCGCCCACATCAGCCAGATCAGAGGAAAGCAGTCCGCTCACATCACCGCGATAATAATTGGTGAAGTCCGGCCCGATATAATAATCCGCCGCCATCTGATGAAACACCAACCGCTCGGGCGATGTCACATTTTCAAGAAACTCATATTTGTATCCGTGGAATCGTCGATGATAGTCGCTCGTGCGCACGGCACGGCTGGAATAGGTCACACGGATTTTGTCATCGTCCGTCAAACCGGAATAGAGCACCTCCGTCATATTCGGCCCCGTCCAGAGATAGGCGGTTTTCAGCTGTTTGATCCAGCGATATTTGTTGGCACTGTCGCGATAAATCAGATAGTCACCACCCCCTGAATTTTCGGTCCAGTTGTGGTCGGTCCCTGAATTCATCGGCGTGGTGAACGTCGGGCGGATATCATCCATGAATGCCGCACCGGCATGCAGGCAGGGATCGTAGGTACAGGATTCGCCCCATGCGCCCAATGCGCTTTCATCCCATTTCCAGTTTTTGCCCCAGCCAATCAGGCTGAGCTGCGAATGGGAAACCGCACCCGCCCCGCCCCAATAGCCGTAAACGACGCGTAGGCGGAAACGTTTGGTTTCGCTGGCGGCCAACGGCACCATCGTGTAGCCGCGCAACCACGATCCCTGATGCACTGTGGGATTAGCAGCATCCTTATGCCAGTTCTTGGAAATCTGCACCGGAATGCCGATCGGCCGGCCATCGCTCTCCTCGCACATCAGCATAACAGTTCCCGTAATCGCCCGCGGAGTCGGCTGCTCAAAAATCAGTGGAATATTCTGCGCGATGCCGTCCGGGTTGGTCACCTCAATCACATATTCATCCACCCGATTGGTGTCGGCGGGATAGGAAATGCCAGCCGCCGGCACTTCCACGTAGAGTGCATACTCATCGGCATCAAACGTGGTTGCCAGTGATGCCGTTGTATCGCGGTCATAGGCATCATTGATATAATCCCCTGCATTCCACGCGGACAATGTGGTGTCGTTCTGAGGCTGTATGGCCAGCACAGCGGAATCGCCTGCAACAACGGTTTCATGCAAAACACTTGATGGAGACACCAGACTGACCTTCGTCTGCGTTACGCCGGACACGCCCGAAAAATCCAGTTTGAACACCACGCGGTCGGCCCAGGCCGTCATTTCAAAACGCCCGGTCGCATTCAGGACATTTCCGCTGCTGTCTTCAAACACAAGCCCAAGATGATCGAACCGCTGGACAAATCGGTTGCTCTGAATCAGCCGCACCAGTTGGTTGGTGGAGTTTTGAGCTACGGCAGAGGTGCAGGTGTAATGGGTTCCGTCTTTCACAACGGACAGCGTCAGATCCGCCGGCGTAAAAACCGTGACCTCTTCGTGCAGTGCCGTGCGGTAGTCCGAACCGGCCAAGGCGTCGTAGCCCGTCAGCTCCATATCATCGCACCCCAGCCGCAAGCTGTAGTATCCCGTCTGGATGATCAGATCCGGATTGGCACGAGCAACCGTATTCGCTTCGCTCTGAGAGCGGCGGTGTTTCATTGGCGTCGGCAAACCGTATTCAAAATAAAGATAGGTATAGTTCCGATTGTTGTCGGCAATGCCCGGTTCCGGCAGGACTTCATTTCCGTGCAGCGCAAAGACCACATCGTTTGCATCGTCTGCAATAGAATCAGTAAACGGAAGAGCTATAGAGCCGGTGGTCGATAAGTTATAAAGTCGCCCCCCGCCGACAAGGGTTCCCCCGCCGTTTGCCCGACGCCAATTGGAATAGTGGTCAGCGGCGTTGGTCGTCCAGGCGATCTGAAAGGCATAGGTTCCGGCCGGCAGCAGTGTGTCAGAAAAGTCGATGGTATAATATTGCATGCTGGTCATGGAAACACCGGACATGTCGATTACTTCATGAACCATCGTTGCGCCGGGACTGCTCTCGTAATTACCGATCCAGATAGCCAAATCCTTTCCTTCGCCGGCACCAATCGTTCGATCCACAGCCGACTGAAGCGTCAACTCCGTTACGAGCGTGGGGCTCGTCAAGGTAAACGTCTGCCCGGCGGCCTGCGTATAGGATGCATCGTCGCGCACCGGCAGGCCGGTTGACTCACTGACGGGGTTACCCAAAACAACATCATCCGTCGGATACGATGTTCCCGCATTTGAAATGCTCGCCTCCGGCAGTACAAAAGAAGGCACGTAAGCCGGAACCACGTCGGAATCCGGCGTGCCAGCCGACAGAATGCCGACATCTTCGGAACTGACTAAAAAATTATTTTCATCGATCATGTTGAATACATAGTGGGTCGTCCCCTCGGGAATGATCGCTTCAGCCATTCCGTTCTCAGTATCCAGTCGTGCATCCATGCGGAACCATTCTTCATCGACACTGCCGTTGCCGTTTAGGGTATAGATTAGATCGGCATGAACCACTTCCGCCTTGTTGGTTTCAAAAGTCACCCAGCCTGTACCATTGCTGTGCCCTTTGCTCAGCACCGCCGGGACATTTTCTTTGTTCGTCAATGTTTTAGTTGTGGTCGGGTTATAGTGCGGCAGCCGCGCATTCACATTGGTCAGCCAGACGTTCAGTTCAGCTGAGAGCTGTGTAGCCATCCCCGTTTCAATATTCACCAAGTCAACATTCTCTTCAATATCGCTAGGCGCATTGTTGGTGTCATACAATTTATAAAGCCGGTACGGGTCTAATGAGGAATTATCCACATAGTCATAGTTGCGGAACAGTTTCCAACCGTCTTTGCGAATCGTGCTGTGCAGCGCACCGCCATGCGGGAAATGCCAATACATGGTATCACGCACCGAGCCGTCGAAATGGGTCACCAACGTTTCATCCTGCGGATCGTTCAACAGCAACGGGCTGATGTCACAGCCGTCGAGGCGCTCCGGCACAGGAATCTCTGCCAGCGACAACATCGTCGGATATAAATCGAGACCATTCACCATCACGTCGCTGACTTCGTTGGTTGGGACATCGGGGCCGACCACAATGAACGGCACGCGCGTTCCGCCTTCCTCCGCGCGGATTTTTCCGCGATCCAGCGGATCATTGTCGGTATAGGTTTCCGTCGCGGTTCCCTCCATGCCCCCGTTGTCGGAGGTCAGGAAAAGATAGGTGTTTTCAATCAGCTTATGCCCCGGCCAACGCGGGTCATCCGTCTCTTCCAGATATTGGATAATTCGCTGAATGTTAAAATCGAACTCTTCCACCATGGCACCGTAATACGGGTTGATCTGCGCATCGGCCGAAAGATCCTCCATTCCATCCAGCGGCCAGGAATAGCCCATCTTCAACGCATATTTTTCCAGCAGCCGCTCGGTCCGCGTCTGGATGGGAGAATGGACATACCACGCGGCGTAATAGCTGAAAAACGGCACATTCGAGGAAACGGCCATGTCCAAAAAATCGATGATGTCCTGCGTGGTCTGATCAAACGCAAATCCATTCGTTGAAGCCAGCCCGTCGAGGTCCTGCAGTTGGTATTCATCCGCTGCATTCGTGGTGGCAAAGGTGCTCAACCGATCACCGACCTTCTGTGAAATTCCCAGATCATGTTTTGAAAAGTCAAAGCCCTGATCCGTTGGTTGCGGAAAAGAATTATGATTGACCGCCACATGCCATTTGCCGCTGTGTCCACTCAAGTAGCCGTAAGGTTTCAGCGCCTCGGCGATGGAGATCTCTTCCAGCTCCATACGGCCCGTGTAGTACGGATCCATCATGCGGAACGACTGTGTGTAGGGCTTCGGACACTCCCCGCCTTGAACCGAGGTTTTTCCACGCGCCGGAAAACGACCGCTCAGGATTCCGTAGCGGCTGGGTCCGCAGACCGGAGCCGGAGAATAGCCCTGCGTGAAACGGACCCCTTCCGTTGCCAGCGCGTCCATGTATGGCGTTTCATACACCGCATTCGCATCGACATCATAGCAACCGACATCCTGCCAGCCGAGATCATCAGCCAGCAGAATTACAAAGTTTGGCTTTTCCGGCCGCTGCGCGTTTGCTGCCACAGCAAACAAAAGTGTTAAACCACTTAAAATCCATTTATTCATCCAATCCATCCTCTTGTATTCGGGGGAGACCTTTTCCCGCACGAACCACAGAGTATCAGTTCAGAAGGTGTTGACTATCCTGTGTTTACCGGATGAAACAATTGCGTCGTTTTCGTACTAATCCACGGGTACCAGCTCGATGCCTTTCAGCCGGAAATCGTTAAACCAGGAGATGGTATCTTTGGGATAGGCCGTGATCCGCATAATACCCGGTTCATCAATTTCGATTTCACCCACCGGCTTCTTTGCCATTTTTCCGACCTCGCCTTTAGGATAAACCTGCAGACTGTCGTTCGGTGTCCGAAGTTCATAACTCAGTTTTTCATTTCCGTTATCCTCGCTGAAAACCTGATAGGTCCCGGGCTCTCTGACGTTAACCGTCCACACCAAACCCTGATTGGTCTTTCCGCCCCAGTTGCGGGTGGTCTGTGCATCATAATCATAGCTGATGCGTCGAACGGAAAATTCACAGCGGGCAACAGGCAATGAGATGGTGCCGTCTTCTGTCGGCTGAATGGTTTCATCCATCACCCGGGCTACTTCATCTTCAATTTCCAGCACAACGACGGTAACCCGTAACTGCTTCAATTCATCTGGAAGCGTAATGCTAAGTTCCTTTTCCTTCTGGATAAAATTGAGCGGCGCTTTCGATTCGTCGGCGAGAATATAGGCTTTCCGAACCTTGGAAAGCAGACCGGTTAGTTCAACCTGATCGCCTTCGATGTCTTGCAGGTGCAGATAAACCTTTCCCGGCTTACTGGTGATTGCATACGGCGGAAATTTGAGCGGGCTCGGGTCCGCGCCGTATATCGCCTCGCCATTTATCTTCAGCCAATCACCAATCGCAGTGATACTGTTGATCTGGGATTGAGGAATCGTTCCATCCGGGTGCGGCGCCACATTCAAAAGATACACCCCGCCGAAACTCACCACCCGGCAGAGGCTGTAAATAAATTCTGTATATTCCTCAGAACGGTCATTTTCTCCGCCGTAACTTGTATAACCCCACCCGTCCTGAGTTACCGACTCGTGCGTCTGCCACGGCACCTTCAGATCGGGCAACCAGGTTGCCTTGCTCACTGCGGGCGTTTTTCCATTATCCATCGAAACATCAAAGTGACCGTAGCCTTGGCCCAGTCTGGAATTCACCAGCGCACCCGGCTGATTTGCTGCTACCACATCCATCATCTGCTGGCACTTTTCATCATCCATCTGCATGGGCGTATCGAACCAGATCATAAAGATATCGCCGTAGTTCTGTGTCAGCTCTTCCACCTGCATAACGGCCTTCTCTTCAAAATAGGCATCGAACTCTTTCTGAGGTTTAATATTTTTCTCAAAATCCCAGTCGTTCCCGAAACCGCCCTCTTCATGCCAGTCCTGACTCTGCGAATAATAAAAGCCCAGTTTCATATCCCGTTTAGCACATTCAGCAGAAAGTTCTTTCAGCACATCGCGGCCATAGCCTGCAAACTCCACGAGGTTGTAAGGGTGCTTCGATTTATACATGGCAAATCCATCATGATGCTTTGCCGTCAATACAATAAACCGCATGCCGGCTGCTTCAGCAATGTCCACCCAGTCGCCGGCATTAAACTTAACCGGCTTAAACTTACCGGCAGCCTCCCGTTCATAATCCTTGATCGGGATAAAAGCCCGTTTCATAATCCATTCAGCGGACACTTCCTCGCCATTCCACACGCCTTCCAACTGCGCATAGGGGCCCCAGTGAACAAACAGGCCGAACTTATCTTCGTAGAGCTTTTCCATATTAGCCCGGACTTCCGGCGTGTACATCGACACCCCGGCGGACCCAAATTCATCACTCCCCGTAATCTTCACCACAGAGTCGATTGAGCTCTGTGCAAAAATAGACATCGAACCTATAAAAAGCGCCGCGAAGGCTCCCATTGCTACTTTCATTTCAACCCTCTATTTCCAGGTTACCTTTCCCACTTTCTTTTCCGTATCCACCCACACACTGGCATGTTCAAACTCGCGCGTGAATTCCCAACCGTCCGGGGTTATCCGCGTGTAAGCCCCTTTGGGTTCGCCGAGCGGACGTTGCAGTTCCGGAAAATCATGGAGCGAACCATCGGCCAATTTCCATCCCCATCCATACTGGAAATAGGAATAGGGTTGCGCGCCGATCAGGTAGCAGGCCTGATAATATTCTAAACGCTCTGTGGCTAGTTGCGCTCGTTGGCGATTGCTCTCCTTTTTATCCTTCTCAGCTTCGACACCAATCCGAAAAATCGACATCTTACCCGCCTTGGCGATACGCAGCATATCGTCCCAGTCCTGCAGCACTTTTTCTTTGCTCAAAAGATTACTGTTATAATGCTCGAACATGCTGGCATCCATCACGGGAAAAACATGCTTCGCGAGAGACTGATGGGCATTATTCGCCAGCAGTATTTTGTCCGGGCCGATTTTTTCTTTCAGCGCCCCCAACATTTCACCCATGGCTTTTTCAACTTCAGCGCTCCGGTCTTTCCGCAGCCAGGCAAAGCCGTGCATCTGATCAATAAAGACGCCGTCGCTCCCCGATTCAGACATGCCTTTGGCCACCGTATCAACCCACCATCTGCGCAAATCGGGATTCAGCACATCAAAGAAAAATACATTATTGCGGTGTTCGAGTTCTCCGGTTTCCGGGTTGGTAATCAACAGCTTCTTAAGCTCGGGATAGTCGTCGATCATACGATGCCGGAACATTTTGTTGTACGATGTAAACGGCCAGGCATAAGCCGAGTTATAATAAAACAGCACCTTCATTTCCGGTTTGAGCTTTTTAAAGGCGGCTACCTCGTGCCTGGCTCCCAGCTCGGCCGCGCCCAGTTCGTTGAGACCATGCGATTTTTCGATGCAGATAAAATCGGTCCGTTGCGAAATAAACTCCACCTCTTCCGGGTGCAGCACGCGTTTGGTTTCTCCGAACATGTAATACATCGGCGTGGTGTCCCAGCTAAACTTTGGATAGCATTTTTTCGGAACGAATAGGCTGCCGTCGCTTACGGATAAAGCATCCTTTTTATTAAATACAATCTTCACCATATCCGGCAGGTTGGTCTGCAGTTTAGTCGGAACCGCCATGCGCAAGGCACCATCGCGGAACTCATAGTTCAATGCTTCGCCGGTTCGCAGCAAGGTAACCGATTTCGGTTTCCGAACATTGGAAATAAAGATCACACCATTTTCATCCGGCAGAGAATAATAGGTATCGCCCCTCACCGTGGTGTAGTTTTGTGTCTTGTCCAAGGTTGGCAGCGGTGCATAAAGATCCACATCATAGACGGCCTCGCGCGAGTGTTTCATCCATCCGGCCATTTCGTCGCAGAGATCGTAATACCACTTCATCATGGAGCCGTCGCCGCGCGGTGGGATATTCACCAGCAGGTTGCCGCCCAGCGACCGGCAACGCACCAGTTCAGTCAGTAGTTTATTGGTATCCCAGTGATTGTTTTCGCACTCAATGCCGTAGTGCCAATTGGGGGTAAACGTGTTTTCCGCTTTCCGACAGCTTTCCCACCACCAATTGGCTTCGTTCATCACCTTGACCTGTTCACTGGAGCTCTGGTGCTCCCCTTCGGGCGTGGCAATGTTCCCCCGCGCCACAAAAATGGTCGGTTGAATTTCCGCCAGCTCCTCATCGCTCATTGGAATCGTGCCATCCCACCAGAGCATGTCGATATGACCATACGTTGTAAGCAATTCTCGCACCTGCCCTTTTGTTTCCTCCCGTTCCTCGGGACCGCTCGGGTGCATCAGGGGTGTTAATGCAGGATCTTTTTCCACCTTTTCCAGCTGATAGTTTACGCTGAACTCCTTTGCCGGCGGCCACATAAACTCGCGGGTCTTATAATTGTAATGCCAGTTAGGCCCTGAATAGTAGAAACCGATTTTAAGGTCGTTTTTGCGCGAGGCATTCACATAATCCTTCACCAGATCCCTACCTTCCATCTTTTCACCGGTATCCCACGTTCCGCATTCACTCGGCCAGAGGCAATACCCGTCGTGGTGTCGCGTTGTCAGCACAGAATAACCAAATCCCGCCTTCTTAGCGGCAGCCAGCCATTTATCCGGATCATACCTTTCAGGATTCCAGGTATCGGCCACGGCGAACATTGCTTCAGATCCGACCATATACCGATTAGCCCGCTCCTTGCCTTCCGACCAGACCATCGCCCAGGCATCACCGGTATCCGGATTTTCGCTAGTCAGCCCCCAATGTAGAAACAACCCCAGACCGCTTTCACGGAACCATGCCCACTCGGGTCGATCCCCTTCATCAATCACCTGCTTGGCGCGCAGTTTATGGTGAAGATTTTTCCTTGCCCAGACTCGCACTTCCTCAGGTGTTTTACCCTCCCACGGTCGCTCTCCCGCTGAATGATGCTCCGCTTGATTAAGCGCAAACGGATCTTCTCCCAGGCTCTCTTCCGCCATCCCCGTCAGTGCAAGTCCCACGCAACCGGCCGCCAAAACCCATTTAATTCCATACATGATCGTATTCCCCTACTCAGTGATGAGTGCGATAGCCGAGGTCGTGTAGTTGTTCCCCTTCTTCACCACTTCCGGATAGCTCACGAGGAAGTTGTTTTCATCGATGAGGTTAATAAAGCAGTGCGTCGTGCCCTCAGGAATTTTGGCCACAACCTTTGATCCGGCAATCTTTGCTGAGGTGCGAAACCACTCTTCATATTTATGCCCGCCATTGAGCGTATAGATCAGATCCGCCCGTACGACCTTTGCGCCATGCTCCTTGAACGGAAATACGACCGTCTTCTTGTTCACCTGGTGCGAAAGAGCCTCCGGGACCTTTCCAATGTTTGGAAGACCCGCCTTGCAGGTTGGGTTATACGACGGATAGCTCGCCTCCATTTTCGTCAGCATCTTCGATAGCTGTCGATTCAGCTGCTCCGTCTTTTCCGGCATTTTAGCGGCAATATTCTTTGCTTCTTCAATATCAACACGCACTTGTTTCCCGCCGCTGGTTTTATACAGCTGGAAAAGCTCCAGTTCAGGTTCATGGCCATTCACATGATCATAGTTCCGGATCAGTTTATAGTCCCCCACACGAATGGTACTCTCCAGCGCGGCGCTGTTCGGGAAATGCCACATCATGGTGTCCCGCACCGATCCATCAGCCTCTTTCACCAGCTTTGGATTCGTTGGATCGTTGAGCAGCAATGTTGAAATGTCGCAGCCATCGAGGTTCTTATCTTTCGGGCGCTCCGCTCCAGCCAGCGACAGAATAGTCGGGTAAAAATCGAGCCCGTTCACCATCACGTCCGACTGCACCCCGCTCTTAATGCCGGGCCCGGCAATCATCAGCGGAACACGCACGCCGCCCTCTTTGGCGGAAATTTTACCGCGGTCCAGCGGATTATTATCTGTGTACCGTTCCTTCGGGCCGCCCTCCATACCGCCATTGTCCGACGTAAAAATAATGTAGGTATTTTCGCTGAGCATGTGTCCGGGCCAGCGCGGATCTTCGGTGGTTTCCAGATATTGGAAAACCTGGCCGACATAATAGTCGAGCGACTCCACCATCGCGCAATAGAATGGATTCTGCTGCCCCGGAACGTCCTTCTTATTGGGCTGCTTCGGATCAACGCCGAGTCGTTCAACATACTTGTTGAGCAATGCTTCATTGCGCGTAACCATCGGGCTATGCACGAGCCAGGTGCAGTAGTAGAGGAAAAACGGTTCGTCCTTGTGTTCGCGCAGAAACTCCAAGGCATCCTCGTTGTTCTGATGACGCGGAAATCCGTTTTCATCCAGCCGGTACGGATCATCGGGGTCATTCGTGGCAAAACCACTGAGGCGATTTTTCATGCCGGAATGGGCGCCGCGATCCGAGCGCGTCCAGTCGAACCCCACATCCATCGGCTGCGGGAATGCATGGTGGTTGATGGCAATGTGCCACTTGCCGGCATGACCGGTGGTGTATCCGTTCGCCTTCATGGCCCGCGCAAGGGTAAAGGTGTCCTCCGGCATGCGACCGCTATACCACGGTTCCATCATGCGCGAGTTCGGATTATACGGCCGGGGCGGTGCACCGCCCACCACATGCGTTTTCTGTGCCCGTGCCGGATGGTCGCCACTCATGATGGCGCAGCGCGACGGCGAGCAACTCGGAGCCGGGGAATAGGCCTGCCAAAACATCGCGCCCTTCTTGGCAAAGGCATCAAGATAGGGTGTATCCATCGGCGAAGGCTCATCGATGTCATAGCACTTCAAATCCTGCCACCCCAAATCATCCACAAGCAGCAACAGCACATTCGGCTTCTCCGGACGTTCCGCCTGCACAATAGAAACCCCTAACAAAACCACACAACCAGCAATAAAGTTTTTAGTATTCATCCGTACAGGTTAGCACGTTGGCAACCCGTGCCCATCCCGCATATACGCGATGGGCTACAATATTTCGATTATCATCAGGATACTCGAGCGCCTACGCACTTTGCAGACGCGCCACCCTTTCTGCGCATCTGCTTTGTCGGGATTGGATTTACAAGGTCTTGGCCACCGTTCTACCTATTCCTTACAAAGTTACGGTTTCACCCTAGTGCTGTGTATCACTTAAAATTTCGCAACTCCGGGCTTCCGTATCTTTAAACCACTAATCTTCGCTAATTAACACGAACCAACAGTACTTGATTCGCATCCTGAACAATTAGTGGGGATTAGAGTGAATTAGTGGTTTGTTTATCCGAACCTTTAAGGTTTCCCGTGTACTAGAAGGAGTCTTTAACATTAAGGGCGGGTATCGGGGGGGTGGGAAGGCAGCGGTTGCAATCCTTATCGAAATACCACCCCACTCGTATTTTGCGCAGGTTGTCCAGATTTCGGAAGAGCCGTTCACTGGGTGTTCGGTAAGCGATGATCTCGCCGCGGCTATCTGTGATCACAACCAGAAAAGTGGCGTACTTCTGCCCCCTTCGTTCTTCATTGACCACATAGTCAATGAGTTCTACTTCGTTGCCGGAGAACTCGAAGCTTAAGTCATTCTTTTTGGATAACGTGAAGTCCGCGGTTTGGTAATCGAGCAGAATCTGCTTATCACCGCCGATTTCACCTCCAATCACGTACATATCCGCCGTTAACCCGAAACCGTATGGTTTGATTGAGGTCTGCCTGATCTTGGTCGTATAGGTATAGACGCTCCCCCTCGTAGTCCGCATTTCTGCTTCGTAGGTATTGCCCCACTGACACTGCCGGGATGCCTTCGACAATTCGATTTCCAATTTAGGCGGCATGGATAGTCTCGAAAAATCTATGTCTGCATCTGATACTTGTTTAAAGGGGACTTTCAACTGCCGGCCTGTAACCGTCTCAAGGATGAGGTTGTTCATAACAACCGTCTTAAATTCAGCTTCAAATGTACGTCCATCGCGCATGGTCCACACCCGGATGGGCGATTTCTCCGGCTCCGGGCTAACCGGTTCCACCTTTGATTCCCGGTCATCTGTTGGAACAGGTTGAGCCGCAACCGCTGGTTCTTGCGGTGGAGTATAGAAGTCGTTAAAAACCGGCCCATTGGTAAGCGAGCATTCCCCGGAAGGCAGATAACGGGAGATCTGCGTCAGTTGATCCCATGTAAACTCTTCTGTTTTAAACGCAGGCAGCAAAGGACCTCCATAGCGTGACTTGGGATAATCCACGCCATCGACTTCAACCAGAATCTGCCCCGAAAAATCACCGCGCAGATATTCCCCGTAGAGCACCTTCATCTTCACCGGCTCACCGGCCTTCAGCTCGATCCAGTCTCCCACCGACATATATTTTGTACCCAAAGGATAGGTTCCGCTTCCCGCTGCCGAGCTCCTCCACCAATCGAAAATATCATCATGGCCGCTCCAACCATTCGCCAAGACCTCTTTTCCGTCAACGTTGATGAAGAGATATGAATCGCCCATTCCCCAAAACCGGAACTTGATATCGGTCGCGTGAACCAGTTGCCCCTCGTATTTAACGAACAAATAGTAATCCTCAAGGTCCGGCACCCCGAACGCGCGCGGTGCCATTGCCGTGGGTATGGACGGCACCATAAAATGTGTTGAATACAGTTTTTTCGGCGAATGGAAATATCTCGCCAGCACCGAATCTTTCCAACCGCTGAGTATATATTTCCGGAGTACGATTCTAAAGGTTTCCCTGTCGATTGAGCTGCCCGATCCGTTGCGGTCACGTGCCAGGGAATACACCGTCCCCTCAAAGTCGTTCCCGATGGATTTTCCGCCACCAAAGATGCTGACTTCACCCAAATCCGGCATTAAATCAAATCCGGCATACCCACCGCCGGTGCCGATGCCATCACCAATACCGCTCATTTCCGGCAGATAAATCTCCGGCATATTCGCCTTCTGCACTTTGGTGACAATTCGTTCTGAAGATTTGGGCTTGGCGTTTTTCTTCACCTTCACCTTCGGCTTTTTGAGCTTCATTTTCGGACGCTCAACCGGCTTGGGCGGAACAAACTTTTTTTCCTCCTTGTTCACCACATTGAAAACCACCAGCAATCCCGCCAGCATAAATGCAGCCGCATGCACCAGCAGGCTGATGACCAATCCGCTGGGCGCTCCTTTATTAACCCGTTGACTCTTTTTAATCTTCGGCTTCATACCCATCCTCCTAAAAAAAAAACAGAACAGCCATACAATAGAGGACAAAATACTTAATAACCAGCGTGAATCAGATTTTGCCTTCACCGGGATAACGGACACGATTCTAACAAAAAATCTCTCCTCCACATCCCTCATTTACCCGATGCAGCTTCAGGTCTAAGATCGGGTGTTCGGCGGTGACATCGGAGGTAATGATCAAATTTATCATCTCATCATTTCTCCAACGTAACTTCTATTTTTGTTAGGGAATATGGAGGCAGCGTGAACAAAGGCGCTGAGAAAGCGAAGGCTCGGCTATGAGCCGCAACCACAGTCCATCGTCTTCAATGATGGCGGACGGTTCGCGAACATCGAAGCCCACAAATGAAATCTGATTGGTCAAACTACCGGCAAGGTTACTTGCGGATATGACCGGGAAGTATCCATCCAGACCTTCGTAGGCCGTGCCATCGATGATGATCTGTCCCGCTGGAGTGATCTGCAATTCAGTTGTCAGAGCTGTTCCCCCCACAACGGAAAGGCCGATATTGAGCGTGGAATCGCCGACTTCAAGATCGGTTGCCGAAACCGTACCGCCGGACAAATTATAGGTCCCGCTTGCCAACCCCGTGGGCCGCAATGAGAGTGTGTTGACATCCAGCGAACCGGCTGTGTGGTTTACGGTTCCGCTGCCGTCCTGCATATTGTGAGCAACATGAAGACGATCCACCGTCAGCGTTTTTCCAGACACTGGAAGTTCCAAGGTGGCATCCGTCGTTGCATTCGGAATCCTTAGCCAGTCTGCCCATGCGTTGGTATCCACACTGAGCACCTTTCCACCGTTGATCAGAATCGTATCCGATGCGTCTGGAAACTCAATCGCATCGACATAGCCAGAGCCGTCGTGATAATTCCACTGTCCGAGGTTTTACCAATTAGAATCGCCGGAATCGCGGGTATAGCTTGCGGCATACGCTGAACCGCCCATCGTCAAACAAAGAACGGTTAAACTATTCAGTAATCGTTTCATGCCTCACCTCTTTTACTGCTTATTCTATCTTCACAAAAACATGCCCGTACAGATGGTACGGGCATGTTCTGCGTTCAATTTAATTTATCTCACGGGGCGATTACGGCATCGACCTCCACGTGTATGAATCCAGCCGGCTTGCCGGTCATGTCGACCCGGTTTGTTACGGATTCACACTCGGCATCGATGGTGCCTGTATCAACCTCAACCACTTCCGCTCCGTCCCAATCAGGGATTGCCAGTGATGTAGTGAATTCCGGACGGTACGACAGTTCCGTTTCCTCTTCCGTACCAATGCGACGCGCATAGACATACTCAAAGTAGGTTGTTCCGCCATCCTCAATGATTGCTCCGGTCGAAACATATCCCTTAGATGCATTCGTTGTTGGATTACCGCCGAATGCATACTCGTAGAAGTTAATTTCGCCATCCAAATCATAGTCTACATCCCAGTCCGCATTGGTACCGGTTAAGCCATAGCTTCCGATCCAGCCATCGTATCCGGGAACCGTGACCGTGAGCGTCACAATGTTAGCATCCTGATCCTGAGTAACAACCGCAGTAGCCCCGTCCGGGAAACCGGTAACGGTAACCGCAGTCGATGTAGACGCAAGGTTAGCACAATCGAGCAAGGTAAATGTGGCAGTCCCTCCGATATATTGCGATCCATCGATCGTAAGCGTATAACTGCCGAGGCTCGCCCAGCCTCCCCCATTGCCATCGATACCGGAGATGCCGTTTTCACCCATTTCAAAAACTATATCACCGATATTCCCACCCGGAGGTGTATTGATTCGATCAATACTAATGGTTGCACTATCACCGATCACTTTCAGCAGATTGATGAATTTGTTTTGCCCATTAAGGTCAACCGTACCCCCACTGATTATTACATCAGGGTATATCGTCAACACATCACTTGCGGCAGGCGCCAGACTTGAGAAGGATCCGGATTGAACCGTAATCGTGCCGCGTCCGTTTAAATTGATATTAGCCGGCCCGACATCGACGGAAAACGCACCGCCGCTCACATCAAAGACGCTGCCTGTGTTCACGGCGAAGCTGCTGCCTAACAGCCCCAGCGTTCCGCCTTTTAAGGTATAAACTGAGTTGCTTGTTGCCGCGCTTATGGACTCACCAATAAGCAACTCGGTTGAGGCACTTACACTACCTGTAGACTGGTTAACAAATCCATACTGCGTGGTATCATAGCCAACCCGGATGTAAGTCATGTTTAATAAGTCCGCATCAATATTCAAAGTAGCACCACCCCGCACCGTCGTTCCCCAGGGAAACACTCCGGTAAAGTTTGTTGCAACCGTTGCTGTCAGCCCATCCTGTATGTATGCAGGATCCGATGCCAGCATACCAGGCACGCGATTCAGGTCCCAGTTTAAAGGGTTGCCCCAGCTTTCGCCGACTGTTCCCAGAAAGGTATTGTCCGCTGCCGCAACCCCATTGGCCACGCTCACCGGCACACTGATTTCGTTTATGGTCGTACTGCCGATTTCGTTCCAGGCAATCACAACATTACCCGTTGCGACCTCCCCATTTTCGAGGCCAGCGACAGCATTATCGAACTGGATTTCCACAGGGGTGTTGGTTGTTATCACCTGCGGGGTGGTCGTCAGAACGGAGAATGCTCCCGGATGCGTCTGATCCGTAATCGAAATCGCTATATTTACATTGGTATCCGATGAAAATGAGAAATCCATCGATTCTGATACGGCGGTTTCCGGGGGAACCAAAAGCATGTTTATCTCTTCCGGATCGACTGAAGCAGAAGCAATGGTCCCGACAACAGAAGAGTGCAAACTGAACACCAGGTCATTTACAACCGGCGAATCCGGATCATCAAATGGAAGGGTTCCGCCGATTGTAGTGTCATACACCCAACTTCCATTCGTATAGGTGCTGCTGCCGTCAATGCGTTTGGCATACATGAAATTTGCGGGGTCCTGCTCGGTCCAGTTCAACTCAAAACCATAGTTCCCCGCCGTAAGGCTCACATCGGAATCCAGATTGAACGTGATATAGCTTAACCCGGCAATCGACGTATTCTGCAGATCCACCGTTGTCATAATTTTGGTTGCACCTGCCACGAAGTTCGATGCCGATCCATCATTCCCGCCAATCCATAATTCGAGAGCATGTGCACCAGCACCCCAGGTTTTTGCACTATGATTCTGGATAGTAATCGCCCGCAACGTAGTTGGATTTTCGATTTCAAACGACTGTCCAATGGAAAGGTCTGTCGAAGTTTCGCCAATGAGACGGTCCTGAAGCCCCAACTGACTGTTCCAATTGGTCTGACTGACAATTACATTAACGTCTGGGAAAACCGTATTTTCCTGAAGCGTCGCCGCCTGAATGGCTGCGCTGGCTAAAAACGCCAGTGTGATTGAAACTGAAACTGACTTCCTCATTTGAATTTCCTCCTACTTCGATTTCTTTCCCCAAAGAAGAACGTCCAAGAATTCTTCAATTCGCAATTAACGTTATCAAACCCTGTAAACTTGTATATCCCGTGTTCACGGGATAATCCGAAATCGGGAACGATTAAACGGAGAATTCACGTAGAGAAAATCTAATGAAAAAGTCGGGCGTCCGGCTTCGCATTATGGAGCAAATTCAACTTCGAGCCTGTAATACCCGGAAACTTCGTGTTGATATTGGGTGGGTATATATGGCGAGGCCGTCCAGGGAATACGAGCTTCCAACAGTTGGAACTCATTTGTTAAGCTTGCGGTCCAGAACACATTGTAAACACGCCCGCTGACACCGCACCAGTGAATCCCGTCACTCAAGTTACTGATCACGAAGCAGGAAGCCGGGTCTTCCGGATCGAGCCCGGCCACATAGGCATCTTTCACCGAATTGATCCCATTCGCGCAAAGGGCGAACGGATGAGCATTCGTCGGTCCACCATAATGCAGCCGTTCCCATTGGTCCGGCATTCCATCCGCGTCGACATCCATCACGACATGCGAGTGAATCAGTTCGATGCCCGCACCGGAATTAAAGTTACCACTGTATAGCTTCTCGGTCGCGTTGTTCCAGTGTTCGTGCACGCCGAGACTTCCCATTCGCACACCATCCCCCTCGGGATCATAAAACGTGCCCGAAGGCGGGTTGTCCGCAAGCGCGGCTTCATGGAGAAAGTTGTCGATGGCGTCACCGGCGTCCATGACCCCCGCGTCTTCCTGCATAGTTGGCTCCGAACGTAGAAAATCCAGTGCAACGGAGTCGATGGCCACCGGATCCTGCGACGCGAACAGACTCGACGGCCAGCCACCGTCATTGCAAAAGGGCTCGCTTTGCCACATACAGGAAGCGTCCAGGAAACCATTTTGAGTTTTCGATGCATACAAGCCGTCGATCAAAAAGAGCAGCGTCTTTCTTCCAAGGTGCTCGTGCCCCATCAGGTCCACCAAAGCGTTATAGGTCCCCATCGGTCGCATGGCGAAAGACCAGATGTTATCCACTGTATCACCGCTATCGTGCGCGGTGATGTAGGGATGCACTCCAGCACTTTTAGGGATGTTCTTTATATTGATGCCACCATCGGCGACAGGGTGCGAAATAAAGCTCCCGAAATGGTTTTTCGCGCAGGCGGTTACGCCAGCTTTGTTATGCCCCTTGAGATGCGCCACGTTTATGAAATAATCGGCTTCGGTAATGCAGGTGGGAATATAGGCGGGAGCGCCACTGTTCACCTCGGTGGGTTCCTGCAGATCATCCGACCAGACCACCTTTCCGTTAACAAGATCCTGCACGGCCTGTTCCCGGCCATCTCCACCTTCCAAATCCGCGAAGCGAATCCCCGGATACGCATTTGTACAATACGTATAAACATAATCGGGAATGTACCGAGAGGGATCGGTAACAGTAATGTGCGCTGCGGGGACTCCCGCATCATTAATCAACTGATCCAACAATGAGAAGACCGTCTGGGGGGAGAGCAGGTTTCTATTTTTATTAAGATTCGTATCTTCGTGAGCATAAGACATATTAAAGTTCGGCTTAATCACAACATTCTCACCTGGCTGATAGCCCACATCCCCTTTCCCGGAGTCGGCATTAAAGCTTTTGAACAGCTTATCCCATGCACCCGCGAGATTCTCGGCATCCACCAGATCCATCAGCACATCGGAAAGCATTTTATCGATTTCATTCTGATCGATATAATCTACCCATCGTCCGGTTTCCCCATCCCAGCTGGTCGCATCTGGATTGTAGGACCAAACCACGCGCCCCGGATAGTATCCCCGCGGCGAACCGACCGGGGTGAACGCGGGATCGGAAGGAACGTACCAGCTACTATCCGCCGCAGCAGCGATCATGGACGCGACAGGAATGGATACCGCGCCGGTCGCGACGGTGACCGAAAGTGCAACAGCGACAAACCGGCGATCTTTCAACACAACCCGTACCCGTTTCACTCGCGCCGCGAGAGCGATGAATCCCAGCACCCAAATGACAAAACTGGTCGCCATGGGAAAGGCCGCTCTTTGGCATGGATAATAGGCGCGACTGGGCTTGGGAACCACGCGCACGAGAAACCAGAGCAACGCTAGAAATCCGGTCAACGGCGCCAGCCACCATAGCCAAACGGTACGCAGTTGCTCGCGGAGTGGTTTTTGCTCCGGATCTTTCAGATGCACACGCTTATTTGGGTTCCAAAACATAACCACTCCAGTTCTTTGTCATCCAACCGAATCTCATCGAAAGTGACGGTCCATCAACCGTCGCCGCTCATTCCATACCCCGTCGCTCTCACGGCTTGGCCCAATCTATTTCCTACATATTTACAGAATCGTAATCCCCTTTCTATCGGGCATTTACAGGATACCTAACCCCATCACAACACACATATTATGGCCGGCATAATCATATTTCCAGCACGCGACTTATACGGTCTGGATATGTATCCAGCATGCTCCTTTTTAATGCCACAAGCGAACCTGGAGCCGGTGGGTTGCCTACGAAAACCGGTGGTAAAAATCCTAAATATCGAGAGGCTGCAACCGTGCATCCAACGAATCTCCAGCCACAAAAAAAGCGCGCCCTCGCAAATCGCGGAGCGCGCTTTTTTCTTGTTACAAATTAATTGAGCGATTCGACATATAGCCGCATGAAGGCTTCGTCCTTGCCGGTCATATCGACCCGGTTGGTGACGGCCTCAAATTCGCTGTCAATGGGGGCCACCCCTACTTCAACAACATCCGCACCACTCCAGGTATCGTGAGGAAGCGCGGTGCTACTTTGCACCTCGTAGATAAGTTCGGTTTCCTCCTCCGTGCCTATGCGGCGAGTAGAAATATACTCGAAGTACGAAGTGCCATCAACATCGACAATTGCGGTCTTCGCTTCATATCCAATGACGGCCGCGTTGGTCGGGTCTCCTCCCATCGCATACTCATAGAAGTTATTCGCGCCATCGACGTCATAATCGGCATCAAAAGCAGCATCTTCAACAGACAGGCCATAGGTACGAGTCCAGCCATCATAGCCCGGCCATTCAACGATCAACTTAACCTCATTGATATCCATGTCCTGCGTAACATATGCGTTCACACCGTCCGGGAAGCCGATAACGTTGATAGCGGTCGACGTAGAGTTTATCGCTCCATCAAACAGGAGGAACTCTCGTGATCCACCGATATAGTCCGTACCATCCACCGTAAGAGAGAGGCCGCTTAAATGGTTCCAACCGGTAAGGTTGACCGTCGCGATTCCCTGCTCATCGAGCAGCATGTTGATGGTGCAGGTACTATTCATGTACTTGAGGTTGATGACTGGATCCGAGCCGATAATCGTCAGGCCACCACCACTCCAATAATGCTGATTTCCAACGGTCAAGCTGCCACCGCTGATCTCAAAGGCCGGAGCTATACTCGAGGCTTGCTGTGCGACCGTACGGGTTGTGCTGAACGAGCCCGACTTGATATTGACGGTTCCCAAGGTGCCAGCGAAGGCAAATCCCGCGTCGGCGTTGTCGATGATTAAATCGCCACCATCGATGGTCAGCGGTCCATTCAACTCGAACGCATCTTCAACCGTGAACGAACCACCCATCAATTGCATGGAGGAATCCATCGTCTTCATGGAAAACGCTCCCACACTGGCTGCGCCGTTGGTTTGATTCACAAAACCATCTCCGGAGAAACCGACGGTTAGATCTCCACCGCCCATCAAATCCGCATAGATGTTCAGTGTCGAGCCTCCATCCAAGACGTTATCCCACGGGAAAATGCCATTGAAGTCGGATGCGACGGTGACCGTCGCACCGCCGCTGATACTCGCGGCATCAGCCGCGATGGCACCGGGAATCCGACCTTGGCCCCAGTTCGCGGCATCGCCCCAACTCGATCCGTCTCCACTCCCCGCCCAGGGATTGGCCTGACCAGCAGTATAGGTAACCGCGCCAGTAAGCTCGACGGCCAGTTCGCCGCTATCGCCGCCGCCCAATTCGCTCCACGCGATGACCGCGAGGCCTGTCGCGGACATTCCTCCCACCAAGTTACTTACCGATGGGTCAAACCCAAACTCCAAGGTCGTCTCACCTTGACTGAACACGACCTGCGGCGTGTCCGAAAGTACGCTGAACGTTCCCGGATGAGACTCATCCTCAATGGTGATGACCAACTCCAAGTTGGTGCGGGCGTTGAAAATCACATCGGCCTCGTCGGCCACGGCCGCGCCGCCTTCGCTCACAGTAAAGAGCAGCTCGGTCGGTTCCGCTGCAATAAAGACCTCGTCCGGGTAAGCGTTCGCCTCGATTCGCACATAATCAACCTCACAACTCGGACCCGGGGTAAACAACGTATGATCAATCGTGGTCCCCGCAGTCGCCGCAGCAGTTGTGATCACCGAGCCAGTCACCGAAAGGCTGCCATCCGTCAGAATATAATCAACGGTCTTATTATAGGGATCGATCGTGAGTTGCGCGTCGATCATACCCGTTCCAAATCCAGGAACCTCGAGCAAGGAGGCCCCATTACCTGGATCAAATATTTTGACGGTCTGCATGTTATCGTTCGTGTTCAACACACTGCTAAGAATGGTGGGATAGTATTCCGGTGTGTCGCCATCGCAGTTCAGCCAGATGCCCGCGCCATAGTTGCCTTCATGATGGGAGGTGTTTCTCCACCGGAAGTCGACCTTCGTGATGCCGTCAAATCCGTTATAGGGATTGGTGTCCAGCAGGGTGCCAAAAGCGCCTTCGGCCATGATCAATATGCCGTCACCCATCGTGTAACCATCTTTCCCGTTCCGAACAACCCAACCATCACCCACCGGATCGGCGGACATATCGTTTTCCCAAGTCACACCAGAGGGAGGAGGTGGCGGCGGTCCGTCCGGCGCAACATACGTTGAAGAGATCAACAGATTATCCACGGAAGTCGTTCCGAGTTCACCATCCTCGCTCTTAGCGAATGCGATCTGATAGTAATCGAAGCCAGCAACGGTCTCGATGTCGTCCAGAAGCAGATCCAGAATATCGATCGAGTTCGTGTAGGTGCCATTACCCGTTACCTGAATAGAGGATAATAACTTATAGGAGGTCATTCCAACGATTCCGCCGGAACTGTCACCGAGCGCACCACCGCCAGACTGGAAATTGGCCACATTGCCCGAAGGGGTCCCTTCGCCCGAAAAATTATACGCCCAAAAATGCATGAACAGGGTGTCGTTGGTCGAAACATCATAATCGAAGCTGATGTCAATGACGTTATTGGTATCATCCCCCGTGGTCACCGCCAGACAAGCGGCGCCTTCCGACGGTAAGTAGTCCGGGTACGCCCCCGTGTTCGTGGCACTGTTTTGCAGCATACCATCCATCAACATCCATTCGGAAGGTATGCTTGACAAGTTAGCGAACCATCCCGAATCAAAATCAACGACCCTGAAACGGCCCGATACTTTACCAACAATCCCTGCTTCAAAATCATCCTCAATGATCACGGTTTGCCCTATTGCACCTATTGACAGGGATGCAGCAAGCCCCAACACACCATATATCTTCCTCATTTGAATTTCCTCCAACTTCCTATTGAACATTTAAGGGGCAAGCCATTTGCCTTTCCCGATTCATGGGAGAATTTACCGAATCCGGAAAGTTTGCCTATCCTGTGTTTACAGGATACGCGCAAACCATTAGATGAAATACGCTTCCAAGCATTGGGAAATCTTTCCATTCAATGGTGAATGGACGGGCATTGGCTTCACAGGTATAACTATCAATATGTATAAAATACGGTCACGAGTTAGAATGCTTATACCTGCCGGGTTGATCGCGATCCAAACCCTTGCGGCACCGATCGGAACGTATTCTTTGACGGAGCTGGAAAACCGCCTCAACGAGATCGATACCCGGCTGGAACAACTGGCCAGTTACAGTCTGGGCATCGGCATCGGGGCCATTGGATATCGCTCGCTCTCCCACGAGTCTCCAGACCATCCTGAATGGATTGAGATCCATTTCGGCCATGCGGTCCCTCTCGATGAAATCGTGCTGATCCCCGCCATTCGGCGTGACGCGGAAAGCGGATTGCAGGCGGATGGATTCCCGATACATTTCCGGGTTATTTCCGGGACGGATCAAAACACCAACAGAAACGTTATTGCCGAGTATACGAGCGATCACGGCATCCTGCCTCGCATTGCCCCCTTCATCATTCCGTGTGATGAAACAAGCGCATCCTGGATACGGATCGAGGCAGAGCTGCTGTCCCCCCGCGCGTTTGACCAAAGGTATGTTTTCCAGCTCTCGGAAATCCTTGCATTCAGCGGCGGAGAAAATATTGCACTGCATAAACCCGTCAGAGCCTCTTCAGATACCGCAGCCAGCACCGCCGGCTGGCAATCGGCCTATGCAGTCGATGGATTCATGCCCTACCTCATGGATGCCGCCGAAGGCGAACAAAGCATTGCCTACCTATCGCCCGACGGAATTGGCAACCATCCGGCCTTTATTCTTGATCTGAAAGCACCCCAACCCATTTCCCGAATCCATCTCCACGCCGTCGACCAAAGCGACACCCTGCCGCAGGCTTTTGCCGGCGATATTGGAATCCCCAAACAGCTGCGGATCGAAGGTGCAAACAACCCTGATTTTTCTGATGCGGTACTGCTGCAGGATCTCACACCGGAAACGATCTACGAAATGGGCCCGATTATGATGCTGCGTTTTCCGGAAACTACCTGCCGGTATATTCGGTTTTATGTCGTTGAACCAGCAGCCATTACCCTATATGGCCCGCAGCCTTTCCGGTTCGGGTTTGCTGAAATTGAAATCTTTTCCAATGATCGGAACGTTGCGCTTGGCAAACCGGTACAAACCAACTATGAGATCGTGAATCGCTTTCGCGCACTGTCCAACCTCACCGATGGCCGGAATATGTTCGGAACCATTCTGCCGATTCAAGACTGGCTGAATCAGTTGGCCACCCGGCATCAACTCGAAACGGAACGGCCGGTTATTCTGGAAGAACTGAACCGTCGGTATATCCGGCAAAAGACCAACTTGCGCAGAAGCGCCTGGTTCAGTGCCCTGCTGGTGGTTGCAACGGTCATCATCATCCTGGTCGACCGCATCATTCGGCAACGTGCAATCTACCGCACCCGCGAACGCATTGCTGCCGACGTGCACGACGAGCTCGGCGCCAACATTCATGCCATCGGCCTGCTGGGCGATCTTGCCCAGGCCGCCAAAAGCTCTCCGGAAAAACTGGACCGCCTCCTGCTGCGTATGCGCGGGCTGACCGAGCGCACCGGAGCCGCCGCCCGCTACTGCACCAATATGCTTGAAGCGAAGGGCCTGTTCGAAGATCTCGTGGAAGAAATGAAACGGAGTTCCGCCCGGATTATGGCCGATCTGGAGCATGACCTCCTATTTGAAGGTGAAGAAATTCTTCAAAAACTAAAAGCACGGCGGCGCATCGACCTCTTCCTTTTTTATAAAGAATGCCTGATTAATATTATCCGGCACTCCGGCGCCACAAAAGTCTCCACCATACTGAAAGCCGATAACAAAAAAATATGCCTGATCATCGACGACAACGGCCACGGACTGAACGGGGAAGTGCCCGGCTCACTCAAACGGCGGGCGCGGTTGCTGGGCGGCAGTGTGACCTCCGGAAAATCTACAACCGGCGGCACCCGAATCACGCTGAATGTAAAATTGAATAAAATTGGAGTTTTTAGATGAAACGTAAAATCCGAGTCATGCTGGTGGAGGACAATCCCGAATACCGGAACGTGATCGATCTCGCTCTCGAAGATGAAAAAGACATTGAATTGATCAGTCAGTTCGGCACCTCCGAAATCGCCTTGCGCAGCCTGCAGGACATGTCCACGCGAAAAGTCCCCGACCTGGTTTTGCTCGATCTGCGCCTCCCGGGCATGGACGGGCTCGATTCACTTCCCTATTTCCGCACGGCACTGCCCGATGCAAAAATCATGATCCTCACCCAGTCCGATGACGAGGCGGATGTGCTACGCGCCATCTCGCGTGGCGCTTCCGGTTATCTGCTGAAATCCTCAACGCTGGATCAAATTACCGAGGGCATCTATTCCATCATAGCCGGCGGGGCTTCGCTTGATTCCGGTGTGGCGCGATTTATTCTCGAAACCCTCAAAACCAATCTGCCCAAAGGAGAAATCGACAACATCCTCACGCCCCGGGAATTGGAAATTCTGACCCTGCTCGGGGAAGGCCTCGTGAAAAAGGAAATCGCCGATCAACTCAGCATCAGCTATACGACGGTCGACACCCACGTGGCCCACGTCTATGAAAAACTGGAGGTCCGCAACGCCCCTTCCGCCATTAATAAAGCGCACCGCCTCGGCCTCTTTTCACTGGAATAGCGGGAAACAGGAACGGTTCCTCATTCCAAAACCCACAGGCAATGATCGACGACCACCGTTCCGTTTTTTTCCCGGCACCGCGTCACTCACTCACGCCGGGCCCTTACGCTTGACGGACGGCTCAGCCAGCGCAATGAAGCAGGAAGCTCCATCTATATTTTCCGCCCTTTGATGGGCATTCGACTTTACCGATTCTCCTGATTCTGGCTTTCTTTTCGTTATGTTGGCATCAAAGAAAAAAGACAGTACAGCGCATTACTATCAGGGATACGGATTCGACGATGTCGGGATGACCGTTTGGCCATCAAAAAAGTATAAGTTTAAATGGGAAAACCTTGAGTCATTTTCCACTCATGTTGATATTGGAAATCATCAAATAAATTCCTATGCAACTACATTGCATTTCTCCGGAAAGAAGAAAACGACACTCAACTACTCAACGTTCCCGTTCAAGAAAAGATTTCCATCCTTTGCAACCAGTATTGAGCAATTTGTAAATGCGAGTGAGGGCCGGATTATCATGTGTTTCAGAACGTGCATGATTGCGCGCTGGAAGGAGTATGAGGATACATATAAGCATGCAAAAGATACCTGTAACGGAATGCCTCCTGCCCCGTCAATCGAACTAGCTAAAGCATACTGGGTTCGACTTGAGATAAAGCAGGCACGGCAAACTCTGGATTCCTATCTGCAACAAAATCCTGAAGATTGCAGCGCACTGATCCTCCGCGCTGAACTCGAAGATGAAATATACAAAAACCCGAAAAGGGGGATCGTATTTCGTGAAAAAGCATTGAAGCTGGAACCTGACAACCTGGACCTGCTCTCCTATTTCGCATATCTCTATGTCGGCAGGAAACAGTATCGAACGGCTTCACAGGTGCTGGAACATATGACCGGAATTAATCCGCATGCTGCGCATGTTTATCAAGCATGGGGAAATTACTATTTTGAACAGAAGAAACTGAAAGAGGCACAAAACGCTCTTTGACAAGCCATACAGCTAGAACAGAATGAAATTGCCAGAACACACTATCAAAACAACCTGAATCATTATGAGCAGTATGAGACGAATGCAGCATACCGATGGAATCTAAAATTCAAGACGAAAGTCCTGCCCGTCCTATTACTAGGCGTAATGGGCCTCTATACTGTCTACTTCATAATTTCCATCTTGTTCAAATTGATTAAGAAGCTCTGACCTGGCCCGTGAACCCGGACAGTTTTAAACAAACGGTTAGCCAGAACTCCGCCCTATTCCATTTCAGCAGTGATGTAGTAATAATTGCACCCATTCGTGGAATGAAGGGGATCGGTATACAGACCGGCTGAAAGGCCGGAAGCGATGCGAATGAACGGCTGCGCGAGGTCATCGGTCCAGTAGACCGAATAGCTCCGCCCCGGTGCGGCAACCCATTGAATGGACGGAGCGTCAATGCAATCGATCGCAAAATAGGAGAGTCCGTTCGTCGGGTTGGTTCCGCAGATGCTTTCCTGAAGGTTATTAAACCGGTCGTTATCCAGATCCTCTGTTTCATCCTGCAAAAGCGACCCGAAATACAAAGTTTCCCAGGCATCGTCCAGCCCATCGGCATCGGAATCCGATGGCGTTGGAACACCCCACGAGGTCATCGCCCTGCGAACCAGCGGATAGCCGGTTCCATCGGCCTCTTCCGGCCAGGGAGACTGATTAAAATAGTAGAGCTCATCGAGCACGGCCCAGGAAGTTTCCAATGGTTGGAACGGATCGTCAGAAGCCTGCAGCCATTCGATGGCAACTCGCTCCCCTCCATTGGAAAGGTGTCCTTTATAGGGACCCAAAATAATTTCCTCTGCCGCGTTGAGGCCGTAAGTGCTGCAGAACAGGTTCAGCAGCGTGGCGTCGGAAGGATCGAAAGAAACCAGCCAGAGTTTTTCTCCTGCCAGCAGGCTGAAGCCGGATGGGAATGTGTATGAAACGCCGCCGTCGATGCGGAACGGACCTTCTGACGATTCAAAGGGGATCGCATAACCTACCCGATTTTCGATTTGAATATATTCAACGATGTCGCCGTTAGCATAACCAGAGGGCGCGGGCGGGTTGTACATCAGTTCACTGATCCAAAGGTAATCCAGCAGATCATTCGGGGCCTCCGGGGTTGGCAGCGTCATCACCCACGAATCAGCTCCATCGGGATAGCGCCCCAGCGACACTCCATTAAGCTGTCCTTTAAAGCGGACCGAATCTACCACGCGGTCGGCCGTCGAGAGCACGACAACTTCGCCCGCCTTATTCAGTCCGAAGCCCGCAATGCGATCCGAATGAAAATCGTCTTCGTCAAACAATAGAAACCCGTGAGCCGGCACCACCGTGCCATCCGGAATCGCCCATTTCTGCAGCTCATCGAGATCATCGCTCAGATACCACCCGTTCAGGGTCTGATCCGCCGCCGTCGGATTATAGAGTTCAATCTGATCGTTGGATTCAAAGGGTGGATCTTCGCCGGTGTCCGTATGCGCCGTAATTTCGTTGAGCAGCACGGTGGTCTGCGGGACCGGATCAGCATAGCCGGGCGATCCGCCGATATAGGAGCTTGCCCGCCAGTTACCGCCATAGTCGAGTGATCCTCGCGCCTCGTCATCCATGGCCGAGGTCAGCGGCACAAGCGAATGCCCCGCCCCATCTGCGGCCTGCGGCCAGTTCCGAGCATCGGAATAACGGAAGGAGATGAGGTCCTCGTTCCAGAACTCCAGATCAACCTTTTCGCCATTGTTGTCAAAATCACCATTGTATTCGCCGGCAATCAGAATTCCGTTAGTGGAATACTGCGAACTGAACTGATCAACATCTTTGATAGCCAACAGAAATGCGCCGGGGTCAAGGCTGGGTATCGCACTGTCGCGGAACTGAAAGTCGATGGCGCTGTCGAGCTTGTAGCCATACAGCGAAACGGTTTCTGAACTTGTGTTCCGGATCTCAATATAATCCTGTGCGTTGCCGTCGGGGGCGTGATACATCAGCTCGGTAACGGCCAGCGGAATGTCATCGGTCCAGAAAACGGCTTCGCACAGCGCGCTCCATTCATTTCCGTTTTTTGCTCTGGCTTTGAGCAGCGTGGGTTGGGAAAACGACAGCGGAGCTGAATAGATGGAACCGGCGACCGCACCGCCCACAGCCCGCGGGTCAGTGCCATCGGTGGTGTAGTAAATGGCATACTCAGATTCGATTCCCACCGCATCCGTCGGAGCAACCAGCCCGCCATGCAGGGGCGATCCATTCACCGTAAACTCAGGAGCAGCCGTATCAGGATAGAGCCCAGCCGCTTTCAACTGGTTCAAAACCACATCGTAGCGATAAGGGAAATAGTTATCCCGCAGGTCCAGCATATGGTTGAACCAGTTTGAATAATCATAGTCGCCATAACCAAGATAGGCCTTATTGTCCGCCCACCGCGCAGCTTCCCCCAGCATGGCCCGGTCAACCTCTTTTACCCGCGACCAGAATGCGGCGATCACGTTATCGATGGTTAAAATGCCATCGTTAAAAAAATGACGATGAATCTGATCCGCAAACCGCAACCGGTATTCGGCACTTCCAGCCGTCAGATTCTGGTGAATCTCCGTCGGGCCACCAGTGTTATTCTTGACCGTTGAATCATACGCAAGTGCTCCCGCAAGATCGGCATCAAAGAGACTGGTTTCAATAATGTGTTCCGCGTCCCAGCTGTGATAGCGCCAGCGACCGTCCGGATCGTTACGATTAAACGTGGCATACCAGTTTTTGTGAGCCCAGTCGGTGTTACCCAGATAAAAATTCATCAGCAGATAATCGATCAGATCATCAATATCCAGCATTTGCTCAAGCGTTTCATAGTTGCTTTGCTGCGACAGATCAGCACGCGCAAGTGCAAACATGGCATGCAGGTTCGCATCGTCGCCGCCGGTGATATTATCGTTGAAGGGCAGCCCGTCATAATCGGAATCCGCCTCGCTGGTATCATCGTACAGATGCTTAATGGAATCATAATCCTCGTTGGCACCTCCATAATACTCGGCCGCGAAATGTTCATCGGGCCGCTCGTGCATATCAAACATGCCCCAATACAGGCCGTTGAGATATAGATGTACAAAGCGGCTGTGCGGCGCTCCCTTTCCATTCCCCATACTGTTCTGAATATCAGAAGAGAGCGCGTCTGAAACAAACTTGGGCGTCGCCCCGATATAGGGTCGTCCCGCATGCGTCCAGCACCAGGCCAGATGGGCATCCAGCACCAGGCCGTTGAATTTCTGTGCGGCATCATCCCCGAAAACCGGATAATTCAGTTTTCCGTCGAAAGCCACCCGCATCGATAACTTATCACTTTTCCACCGGCTGGCACTCGTGCCGCCGATTCCCCCGCCGATAACGCTGACCCGCCCGTTTTCGGCAAACGTTTCAGAACCGTCTGCGGTAAAAAATTCCATGGAGACCGGACGCCGGTCCGCATGCTGCGCAATCATATCGGCATAAATTCCCTGCCAGGGAACCAGCCCGGTGGCCAGCGGCGGGCCGGGTTCATCGCTCCACCAGTTATCCCAGTCCGTCACCAGCGACACGGTTGGAACGTCGAGAAGGGCATCGGCCAAGGTGAAGGTCTCGCCGTCAAAATCAGTAATCACCGCATTGGTCATGGAAGGGTCGACTTCCCAGTCGGGGCCTCCATCGCCCCAATCAGCATAGGGCGGCAACCCGTTTCCATCCTGTTTCAACACATCGTCGATAAAAAGATAGGTCTGCGTATTCGGAACACTCGGTTGGTATCCGGGCCGCACCGCCGCCGCACGCAGCAGCGTGGTTCCATCGATCGTGACAGGGCCGGTGTACACCGTCCCGTTCAACTCGGTGGGTGCCGAACCGTCGGTGGTATAGCGAATCGTTGCGCCCTCCGAAATATTCGTTATGGAAACCTGAAACGGAGCATCATAAAAGCCGCGTTCCGGTCCCAGCGTCGGGGTATCGCAATAGCCTAAATAGGTGACCGCAGCATTGGGACCGCCCGGTGTCGAGGCCTCCAGCAATCCGGTGCCTGCGAGCTCGATCCTGCTTTCCGTCGAAGTGATGAATCCGGTCTGCAATTTAGGTACAAACAGGAGGTCCGAGGACGTCGATGTTTCATTGAGTCCATGAATACTCAACACGTTCGCCCCGTCTTGCAAGGCACCCTCGTACGCGGACAGATCAAACCAGATAAAACTGCGCGCCGCTGCGTCATCATGCAGATCAGTCGAAGCGCTGTTCCACGCCGGGGTCATGGGCGCATTGTATGATGCAACCCACGTCGAATTGATATATGCCACAAAGCCATCGTCGAACTGCATACCCAGGCGCAGCAAATCAGCCGGATTGCTGCTGTCGTATATGAACGGAACCCGCATGTAGACCGATGCATTCACGCCATGCATGGCTCCCACATCAAGGCCGATCAGGAACTCATAGCCAGAGGAGCGTTCGAAACCGACGCCGGTAGTTCCGCTCAGCCATCCTGAATCGTCGAAACCCGGCAGTTTCCAATCATTGGAATCGCCGGCGCTGCTTGGGATATGAGCCGTGCACGGCGCTCCGGATTCAACCAGCGTGGTCGTCGAGGTGCTGGTCCCGCCGGAAAAACCATAGCCATACGAAATATCCTCCTGCTGCTCCGGGAACGAAATTTGGTTTTCAACGGTCGTACCATCAGGTTGAACCAGAGCAACCGTCTCGCCGGATGCACTCAGTTTAAAATTGGTGTGCAGTTCCGCTCCGGAGACCGCCCGGTCTTTATCGGAGGCGAATACGACCAGGAATCCTTTGCCCGGAATCGTGACAGCCGGCAGCGTCCATTTCGTTAAGTTGGTAGTCGTATCCGTCAAGTACCAGCCGGCAAGATTAACCGCATTGGAGGAATTATTGTACAGCTCGATCCAGTCTGAAAAATCGCCATCGATATCCTGCAGCGTATTGTCATTATCCGCCATACATTCGCTGATATAGACTTCCGCAACACAGGGAATTGCTAGCAGCATTACCCCTGAGAGCAAAAGCATTCGTTTCATGGTCCGGTTAATACCCATCAAAGTCCTTTAATCTATCGTCACATCAAGCTCTTACTGATTACACAAAATCCTCTCGAAACGTAAGCTATTCCTGCTGGTATGTGTCTTACCAACACCCGAAATAGATAACGAATAGGCCTTGGTAATACGACGCAGCATATTAAACTATGTTCATTTATCAGGAGATTCAAGATGCCGAAAATATTTACAAAAACCGGGGACAAAGGCGAAACCGGACGCTTTGATGGAACACGGGTTCCAAAAAACGATCCCCAGATGGAAGTGCAGGGTTCCATCGACGAATGTAATTCCGCCATCGGCCTGGCGCGCGCATATATTAAAGACGAAAAACTGAACGGCATTCTGAAAAACTTCCAGAGCCTGTTACTGGTTGCCGGCTCCGAAGTCACCAATGTGACACACGACCGACGCCTCCCCTATATTTCAGATGTGAACATCACCGCCATGGAAGAGCTGATTGATAACGTAGAAGAAAAGCTGGAACCGCTCACAAACTTTATACTTCCGGCCGGAGGAAAGGCTTCTGCCCACCTGCACGTTGCGCGGGCCGCATCGCGCAAAGTGGAGCGCCGGCTGGTGACCTTCCGCGACACGGCCGATGTGAATCCGATTCTGCTGGCCTACTTCAACCGCCTGTCCGACACCCTCTTTGTCCTCGCCCGCTATGCCTCCAAGCTGGCCGGCATCAGAGACGAAGTCTGGGTGAATCCAAAAAACAGTTAATCCAGTCCCCAGATTAAGGCCGGCACAACAGCAATCATGTTATTCACAACATGGAGCGACAGCGGCAGACACACCGCGCCCGTCCTCAGCCGGGCGAAGCCCAACAGCAACCCGAGCAGCAATAGGTATAGCAATTGTCCCAGGTCATACTGTAAACCGTGAATCAACACCCAGAGCAGGGTCGTAATAATCACAGCCCCCTTCGCTCCCATTTTAGAGGCCTCCAATCCGCGGAACATGAATCCGCGGAAAAACAACTCTTCAACCAACGGAGCGCCGAAGACCATCGTCACGAGCAATAGATGAGGATTCGTTATCTTAAACAGCTCTTCCATCACTCCGGCATCCGTCTCCCCGGAAAAGTGTCTAATGATTCCAAAAAGCATCATTAAACCGATCACCCCGCCCATCCACGGCAGCATCGCTTTACCGGAAACCGATCGCCAGCCTTGCCACCCCAGATACGTTGGAACCGAGAGCCCACGGTAGGAACGTATAATTAAAAACACCATGCCCAGAATAACCGGATAAGAAAACAGCACAGCCCCCATCAGGACATTCCCGTTCATCGAAGTCTCAAAGTTCGGCGCGGAGTTTCCGATCACCGCATCAACGATTATCCCGACCATAATGAAAAAGGTCTGGGCAATAACAGAAACCACGCCGATCAGCAGCGTATAGCAAATCGTTGCTCTAACTGATAACGGAGCAACCGTTTTCACCTCTTCAGCAACCGCACGCTCTCCCCCACCAATGCCTTCTTCAGAATTCATAACACCCCTTGAAAATACTGGAGCGGGAGACCGGACTCGAACCGGCGACGAATTGCTTGGGAAGCAATCATTCTACCACTGAATTACTCCCGCCCGTATCCATGAGATATACCCTTCCAATGTCTGGAACTCAACCCGCATTTCAGAACACCGGCATTTCCCAATCTCTGGAACATTTAAACCGAATCCGATGAGAACCGAGCGGCGCTGGTCTTTCCTGCTATTCACGTTTGTGAGGAGGAGGTTCAGGAACCTTGTACTCGGCCTTGAGGCGCGCGAGCTCCTTTTTCATCGCCGCAATTTGACCCGCGTTTTCCGGATTTCCGTACGTGTTATTCATCTCCGCCGGATCGGCTTCGAGATCGTAGAACTCCCATTCCTCACCATTGGGAACATCCGTGCCGTAGAAACGGATCAGCTTATACCGTTTGCCCGCCACGCCTTCATGACGCCGCACACTGTGAATGCCCGGATATTCGTAGTAGTGGTAATAGAGCGAAGTCCGCCAGTCATCCGGGGTTTCCCCTTTCAGCAACGGAACCAGACTGATTCCCTGCATGTCAGCCGGCACCGGCGCACCGGCGATTTCAAGAAAGGTTTCAGCAAAATCAATATTCTGAACCAGATCGTTATTCACTGAACCCGGCTTCACCTGGCCCGGCCACCGGGCAACCAGCGGGGTGCGAAACGATTCCTCATACATGAAACGTTTGTCGAACCATCCATGCTCTCCCATGTAGAATCCCTGATCCGATGAATAGAAGACGACCGTATTTTCAGCCAGACTGTTCGCGTCGAGATAGTCGAGTACCCGACCGATATTTTCATCGAGACTGGCGATGCAGCCCAGGTAATCTTTCATATAGCGTTGATAGCGCCACTTGACGCCTTCCGGTGTTTTCAGCCAGGCTTCACCCTTCGCCAGAATTTCCTGATTGCTGGTCTCGCGGGCATCATCCCAAACCTTGCGCTGCTGATCCGTCATCCGGAAATACGCACCAAACTCCCAGCCCCCCAGCGGCGGGAAAGGTTTCCCCGCCGCAATCAGCCTGGCCTTCTCGGCTTCGTAGGTGGCCCATGAGTTTGTTGTGAACAGTTTCAAGTCGGACTCCACCGACATTTCATCGCGAATCGTCATGGTGGCACCGGGCGCGGCCACACCGCGCGTGGCATAGTCGTCGAACAGACTATCCGGCTCGGGGATCGTGATTTCTTCATACATCCCCACATGGCGCGGAGCCGGCAACCAG
Organism: Pontiellaceae bacterium B1224; assembly: GCA_029432815.1. Taxonomy (GTDB): domain Bacteria; phylum Verrucomicrobiota; class Kiritimatiellia; order Kiritimatiellales; family Pontiellaceae; genus Pontiella. The sequence goes on from JAROBA010000025.1 coordinate 54,591, forward strand.
CTGCGATGCGCCGCCTTCTGATGAATCATCAACATGAAGGGCTTATTCTGATCCCGCCCGCTCTCAAGCCACTTCAATGACTTGTCGGTGATGATATCCGTCACATATCCCTGCTCCATATAGTGCCCCTCTTCATTCCTGAAATAGGGCTGATAATAGTCGCCTTGACCCGGAAGGACCTCCCAATGGTCAAACCCCTGCATCTTTCCACTCAGGTGGATCTTCCCGATCATCGCCGTCTGATAACCGTTCTTTTGGAGAATTTTCTGAAACTGCGGCTGATCGTGATCGAACGCTCCGTGATTATCAAATTTGCCATGGATGTGACTGTGCTTGCCTGTCAGGAGCGTCGCGCGGCTCGGCGCACAGATTGAATTGCCGACATACGCCCGGGTAAACAGAATGCCCTCCTCCGCCAACCGATCAATATTCGGCGTAGGATTCAATGGTTTCAGCCGGCCGCCATAGGCTCCGATCGTCTGGAAGGAATGATCATCCGAGAAAATCCATACGATATTCGGTTTCGAAGGCTCGCTCGCCCCAGCCGACCCAACCAGCCCCACAACACTCAAGACCTGCAACAACCGTTTAATTTTCATGCCCACTCCCTTATGTTTCATCGATGCCCGCTGCACCACAAGGGTCTTATAATCCATCCATCCCGCACCCGCAATCAAAACGATGCCTCCCACAAGCCACAGACTAACCGGGATAATTTTTCAGTACCCATGGAGCTTTACTTGCACAAATATTTCAAAGGAAGGGATTCGTTGCTTTCCATAAATTCGCTGCCGAAATTAAGGCAGAAAAATTTGGCGGCAGAAATATGAAATAAAGCGGATGAATAGATAGTTCTGCGAACCATCGTCCTGTTAAAATCTTTGCTACAGAGCGCCGCTAAGCTTCGATTGCGGCAGTGACCAATTTGAGCGTTGAGTCGAAGGAGGAGGTTGCGAGAAGGAAGGCCCCTTGATGGCAGAAGATGCCGTCAGGTATGTCGGCGGCTTCGTTTAATTCGTCATCCATCAATCCGGCCCAGGTCTGGGGAAAATCCTTTCGGTTCGAATATTCACCCGGCGCGGACGGAACCGCTTGGGCAAAACACTTTTTGCCTTTGGAAAAAATGGCATACAGAATCGATTCATTCCCTTTGCTGTTAAACAGGTGCTCCGTCCACTTGCAGTCTTCCGGAACAATAATATACGCCCGTTCCTTAGCTAAGGCTTCGTTAAGCGCCTTCTCCAAACCGGCGCGGCTATGTATCCAGCGCTTTGCGTTGGCAATGGCCGCCTGCAGCAATAAACGCGCACGCTCCACTTCGCCCGCAAACGCTTCATCGGCCTTAAAGGGATTTTGGGGATTCATCATCGAGATCGAAGTTGTTAATGAGATTTCCCGCACGTCGGCAAACTCCTCAATATGCGTCGATAACTTCACCCCGTTATCAATCGCATCAAACTGACGGATCAAACGACGGCACACCCGATCGGCCACATCGGCACATCCGCAGATTTCGGCACCATAGTGCGCCCAGATTAAACCCACCGATGACATCTTCAAGCCATCTTCATACATGGGCCCATTCTTAAAGTGATGATCATAAATTTTCTCCGCATGATCATACCGTCCCCCTACATCCACCAGATAATCGCACGCCGCCCAGACTTCCGGGTCGCGCGAGCGCTTAATCTCATACTCCGGGTGGAGCAGCGATAAAGCCGCAATGGCAAAAACATCGTCGGCATGAAAATTTCCACTATGTGTTCCAAATATAGTCTTCAAAATTAGTGTTCCTTTGTGAGTTGTTGACCGCAAAGACGCAAAGCTAGAAAGATTTAAACCAGCAGCCTTAGCGACTTCGTGTCTTCGCAATCATCTCCCCAGCTGTACGGTCCGATCAATCTAATCGATTTAAAAAATGAATGCCGCGCACTAAAACATGCAGAGCCCAAAGGGTCAGGTTTAAAGAGTAAACATTTATAACCGTGGCTGGAGCGGCACCGGCCTCGGTGACCTGCAGACGAGAGGATTTAAGAAAAGGCCCATGCGTTTCCCAGAAACCTTATCACGCCATCCAGTCGCGCCGTAATCGCGTAATCTGGACAACGGACTAGCCTTTGAGGTTTTAAGTTCGGCATTTCCAAGGCCTGGAACTCTGGTCAAAAAAAACAAAGACATCAGCCATGATGACCACCCGCTCAAACGGAGTGCGCATCGCCCCACCAAAGTTTGGAAACGTATGCAGGATACGGCCGGCTCGGCCCTTCGACAAGCTCAGGACAGGTGTGCCATCCCTGCCTTTTTTTATTCAGAATTTGTAGCCGATTCGGTAGCGCGGCCTGTGCGGATCAGTGCCATAAATTTTCTCTGCATTCCCAACCTCGACTCACGGGATCTTTACGATCCGGGTTCAGGCACTCACAAACTTATACCATTTTCTAAAACTTATCGCCTTAAACTATTGGCAACGAATGAATGGAAAGCAGCGAATCCAGACAGGGGGAATCATTCGTTGCTTTCCATTCATTCGCTGCAATTCAACCTTCGTTTATACCGGGATGTTATAATTGGTGGTATTATATCCTAAGCTGGCGTAGCCAGAACCAATACAAAACTGAATAGGCAGAATCCGTCGCATACATGATGGGATTTGAATAAAGAGGGACTAAAATGGAATTGAGCCACGGATGAACTCTGATCAGCACAGATCCTGCAGGAACTTAAAAAATGAAGTCACCTACTTCGAGCAGTGAATGATCCTTGCTATGTAATTAATGGGCAATCCGTGTACATCGGTGTGAATCCGTGGTTCTATTTTCCCATCCAGGTATGTTGCTAACAGACCCGTTCAAGGTGTATTCAGTAGGAGCAATGAATCGTTACAAGACGACAGCAACCAAGGAACATAGTATGAGAGATCGCAACCCATTATCGAGCGTCCACACCACCCGCCCCCGGGCTGGATTCCTTTTGTTGATCGTCCTGGCCCTTTTCAGCTTCGACACGGTTTTTGCGAAAACCGATGTCACCGTGAGCTCCATCAGCGAACTGAGAGTCGCCATGGCCAAGAGCGACCAATCGGTCACGATGAAGCCGGGAACATACACCGTTCAGGATCGTCATGATGCGACCACCGTATTTGCATTCAGTGGATCGAACAATACCTTCACGTTTACCGGGGTTACCCTTTTGATTCCCACCGAACTTTTGGCATCGATGGATTTTAATCCCATTCATGCGCATGTTTCATATATTCTCACGGGCGATCACATCACCTTTATAGATGGCACCTTCGAGGACGTTTATCCCAATGGAATGAATGATGTCACTGATTTCGCAGCGTATAACCAATTGGAAAGCTACTTTCCCGCACGGCAAATGACCGAATTCAAAATCAAGGGCGACCACATTACACTCAACGGGTGCACGATTACGGTTCGCGGCTCCTACCCGTATGGGTACGGTGATATGTGGGGTAAAGGACGGGGATCCGTCGTGGGACTGAAGAAGCACGCGGGCATTAATGTGATCGGCCCCAACTGTACTATTGAGGGTGTTTCTTTATCCGTTTTAGCCTATGGCCACGGTATTTTTATGCAGGAAGGATCGGATAATACGCTCATTAATAACTGCACCTTGCAAGGCCGCATTCGGCTTGGTGCAGAAATGTACGAGGAAGGAGCAGGATCCTTACCTGAAAAATTCGACTACACCGTCCGGTTCGGATACCTCGATGGAAAAGCAATCCCCCGCAATAAAGGATTTGCTCTTACAGAAGACGGCATTCGAAACTATAAAAACGCAGGCACCCTCACCGTGAAAAATACAACCGTTACCAGTTTCCGCGGCGGCATGTCGTTGGCAACGGGAGGAATTGCTCACGTTGAAAACGTAAACTTGGTTAATTGCGAGCATGGCTACACCCTTCCGGGAAAATCCAAGGTCATCAATTGTACCGGCGACGTAGCCTATGGTCCGGTGATTCTCTGCCCTTATCCTCAGAACAGCGATGACGTCTACGAAATAGAGATTATCGATCGCCCCTCAACGGGTGATCATCATGCCGCTGATATCGTGGGTAAAAATACAAAGATCACCTTTACGTATTCCGGTGGGATGCCCGAAATTTTACGCTCCATCACACTGGGACAAAAGCAAGGGGGAGGCACAGGGAGCTGCATCGGGATCGACATCATAAATGAGACCCCCTTCCCTATTTCGATCAACCGGGAAGGCTCGAAGATTAGAGGAACAAGCAACGGTGTCGTCACCGACAAGGGCAAAAACAATAAAGTGGTCTACTCCCCTGCAACCTTTTCCGACCAGTAAGCACTGGAACGTCAACGTGACAGATGGGCGGAGCATAAAAAATACCAATGCTAATTCAGCGCATAGAAATAATCATTCTGCCCTGGCCTTGTTGCTAACAGGGAACAAAGGGCTCTTTTAGGTAAAAACATTCGTTGCCCCTCCCTTTTATTTTTTACCCACAATATTTTACCCACCTTTTCGGCGGGAGGTTTAGGAAATATTCTGTCCTTAATTTTTCTGTCAAAAAACTCAACAGAAGGTCCGGGCCAGGATTATTTGAAGTAAAAAATGTTTTGGTAAAAAATTTCCACCCCCCTTCCCTGATATTTTCTGCCCCTACCATTTACCTGCCCGACTTTGCTTCGCGTCATCGCATCTTTGCGGTCCTTTTTTCCAACCATTGGAAACGTTCTGGCCATCTGAATCCCCTTGGTTTTGCTTTCTTTCGCAGACAACGTGTATACTCTTCCCCGATGGACAAACAATTCCAGTTAGTGGCGGATTTTGTGCCGACCGGCGACCAGCCGGAGGCGATTGATAAACTGTGCGCAGGACTTTCCAAACATCGGAAGTTCCAGACCTTGGAAGGCGTAACGGGCTCGGGAAAAACCTTCACGATTGCCAACACCATTGCCCGGCACGGCCGGCCGACGCTGGTGCTATCGCACAATAAAACACTCGCGGCCCAGCTCTATGCCGAGCTCAAAGCTTTTTTTCCAAACAACGCGGTCGAATACTTCGTCTCCTACTACGACTACTATCAGCCGGAAGCCTATATTCCGCAAACCGACACCTTCATAGAAAAGGACTCGTCTATCAACGAAGAGATCGAGCGCCTGCGTCTGGCCGCCACCGATGCCCTGCTGAACCGGGAAGATGTCATCATCGTGGCCTCGATCTCCTGCATCTATGGTTTGGGATCGCCGGAAGATTATAAAGCGATGGTCGTCAGTGCCGAGGTCGGCGAGTCGGCCAACCGCGACGCCATTCTGAAAAAGCTGGTTGATATTCAATACGAGCGCAACGACTACGAACCCGGCCCCGGCCGCTTCCGCGTGCGCGGCGATACACTTGATATTTTTCCGTCCTACGCCAAGGACTACGGCATCCGCCTTGAATTCTGGGGCGATGAAATCGATGCCATTAAAAAAGTGGATCCGCTGACGGGCGACACGCTGGAAACCTACGAGCACATGATGATCTCACCGGCCAAACACTTCGTGATGCCGCAGTTCAAGATCGATGCGGCCCTCGAAGCCATCCGCAGCGAGATGGTTGATCAGGTGGCCGTTTTCGAACGTGAAAACCGGCTGATTGAAGCGCAACGAGTGAAGATGCGCACGGAATACGATCTGGAAATGCTCAAAGAGATTGGCTTCTGCGGCGGCATTGAAAACTATTCCCGTCACCTCGCCGGGCGCGCAGCCGGCATGCGGCCGGAATGCTTGCTCGACTACTTCCCCGACGACTTCCTCACCATCATCGATGAATCGCACGTCACGCTCTCGCAGGTTCGCGCCATGTATAACGGCGACCAGGCCCGCAAACGCACGCTGGTGGATCACGGCTTCCGATTACCTTCCGCCCTCGATAACCGTCCGATGGATTTCGATGAATTTATGGGCGTGACCAATGAAATGATTTTCCTATCCGCCACGCCCGGCCCTTATGAGCGGGAACACGGTGGCGTTCCGGTGGAACAGATCATTCGGCCGACCGGTATTATCGATCCACCCGTTGAGCTGCGCCCCTTGAAAAATCAGATCGACGATCTGATGGAAGAGATCCGCAGCCGGGCCGAGCGCAATGAGCGCGTTCTGGTGACTACGCTGACCAAACGAACGGCGGAAGATCTGACGGAATATCTGGAGAAGACCGGCCTCAAAGTGAGCTATCTGCATTCCGACATCGATGCGCTCGAACGCGTCGAAGTGTTGCGGGAGCTGCGGAGCGGAAAAGTCGATTGCCTGATCGGCATCAATCTGCTCCGGGAAGGTCTCGACCTGCCGGAAGTTTCACTCGTTGCCATTCTCGATGCTGACAAAGAAGGCTTCCTGCGTTCAGAAACTTCGTTAGTCCAGACCGCAGGACGCGCGGCGCGCCACATCGATGGCCTCGTGATTATGTATGCGGAGAAGATGACCGACTCTATGCAGCGCATGATGGACAAGTGCGATCATCGCCGAGCCAAGCAGCGGGCCTACAATGAGGAGCACGGCATTGTTCCGCAAGCGATCAAAAAGGATATTCAGGACAGTCTGAAAACCATCTACGAAACGGCGGAAGATACCGTGGAAGCCGCCGTGGCCGAAGATGGCGTGGATTACAGCGTCGGCGAAATTATTCACCAGTTGCAGCAGGAGATGGTGGAGGCCGCCGAAAAACTGGAATTCGAACGCGCCGCCACCCTCCGCGACCAAATCAAGGAACTGGAGAAAAAGAAGAATTAAACACGAAGACACAAAGAGCACGAAGTAAATCCTTCTTAGTGTCCTTCGTGTCTTAAGCGAAGCGGGTGGTAAAAAAATTAGCGCGTGGCGCGTTTGAGCATTTCGCGTTCGCGGGGCGAGAGTGCCCCCATGCCCTCTTTCCCGATTTTATCGAGAATGGCATCTACTTCTTCTTTAGACAGTCTGGGAGGAGTTGAGGTATATGTGCGAGACTGTTGCTTCCGTTTTCCAGCTCCTGACTGTTTTCCTTTCAGCTCTTTTAAGAAATGCGGATGCTTAATCGACATCGCATAACCGAACCCGGCAATCCCGCCCATGAGATGGGCCGCATTGGCAATCCCACCGAAAATGGGATGCACGAAGGTTTGAAAAAATTCAAGCAGGACAATACCCAGAATAAATTTCCAGGCCTTGACCGGAAACATCGGCAGAAAAATGAGTGCGACTTTTTCATTGGGATAAAATACTGCAAAGGCACCAAGAATGCCCATGAGCGCACCCGATGCGCCCACACAATACTGACCGGGTATTGCCAGCAGCGACCAACCCAGTCCGCCCAGAATACCACTCAGGTAATAAAGTGTGAAAAACCGATAGGATCCCAGCGTCCGCTCCAACGCAGGACCAATGAAAAACAGCCCCAGCATGTTCATTAGAATATGTGAAAAACTGGCCGTGCTATGCACAAACATATAGGTGAAAAGCTGCCAAATGTCGTACGTCCGCCACCAGTCCGCCGGCAACGCAAACCATTCCGAAAAAGGAATTCGAAAGAATTTTTCTAAAACAAAAACACTGATATTAATAATCAGCAGAAACTTCACGGCAGGCGTGATTGAAGCCATTGAGCCGATATTTCTTGGTTGGTTATTTAACATGTATTCCTTTCAAATTCCGCAGAGAAGACCACAAAGCGCATAAATGGGTCAATATTTCAGCGCATTTAACTTATCGACACTCTTGTGATTCATCCGTTGAATAACGGACTTGCCCATTTCCAAGGTTTGGATAGGATGGCCCGCGATTTATTAATTCCTCGCAGAGAGAGTATACACTATGACCGATGAAACAAAACTGACCGGACTGACCCTGCTTAAAAAGGGCGAAATGCGCTATCCGACCACCCCGGATGAAGCGGAACTGGAAACCTTTGAAAACGCGAATCAACAGAGGAACTACTGGATCACCTTCCAGACTTCGGAATTCACATCGCTCTGCCCGATCACCGGTCAGCCGGACTTCGCCACCATTACGATTGAATATATTCCCGGCAAACTGTGCGTGGAAAGTAAGTCGCTGAAGCTCTATCTCTTCTCCTTCCGCCAGACCGGCACCTTCTACGAAGAAATCGTGAACCGGATCTATTCGGACCTGGAAGCCCTGCTGAAACCGCGCCGACTAGTGGTAAATGGCGACTTCACCGCCCGCGGCGGCATCACCTCTGCCGTTAAGATCGATTCGGAAGAAGCCTAGGCGGCAACGCCTTGAATATCGAATAACGAACAAGGAATTTCGAAGGAAGATTAATTCACTTCGAAATTCGACATTCCTTGTTCAATATTCGTAATTCTCCGGCGCTACGCGCCGCTGTAGATACAAACGTTGGTGGGATTTTCTTTCACGACGACCTGAACCAATTGCGGCAGGTCCGGTTTGGTTTTATTCCAGAACCAGACCGCAATCATCTCCGCTGTAGGATTCTCAAGACCCTCGATTTCATTCAGAACTTTATGATCCAGCTGATCGACCAGCGGATCCACCACTTTTTTGACGTCGTTAAAATCGATGACCCAGCCGAGTTTAGGATGCAGCTCCCCTTCCACATGGATTTCAATGTAGTAGGTATGCCCATGCATATTGGCGCATTTATGATCCGGCGGAACGTGCGGCAGGAAGTGCGCAGAATCAAACTTGAACTCTTTTGAAATTTTCATTTTCGGCATGGATCAATCCTCAACATAGGGGCGCGGATCTGAAGTGCCGGCATCGGCGAATCCTTTTTTGCGCAGTAGGCAGGAATCGCAGTGTCCGCACGCTTTACCATCCGGCGCCGGGTCGTAACAGCTCGTGGTTTTAGCGTAATCGACCCCCAGTTCAAGCCCGCGTTTAATAATTTCGGCCTTCGTCAGATCAATCAGCGGTGTGTGAATCGTCAATTTGCATCCCTGCACGCCAGCCACGGTTGCCAGATTGGCCATCTTTTCGTAGGCCGCGATAAACTCCGGGCGACAGTCCGGATAGCCGCTGTAGTCCAGTGCATTCACGCCGATAAAAATATCATTCGCTTCCAGCACTTCCGCCCACGCCAGCGCATAAGAAAGAAATACGGTATTCCGGGCCGGAACATAGGTGACTGGAATTTCTTCAGTCAGATCCTCAACCACATCATGCTTCGGCACATCGATGTCTGCTGTCAGCGCGGAACCGCCGAATGAACTCAAATCGATATCAACGGTCTTATGCTGTTTTGCTTTTTCAGCCGCCTGCTCAACAGCACAGTCCAGTTCGATAGAGTGTCGCTGCCCATAACTGAATGAAACGGCATAAACCTCATAGCCCTCCGCGAGGGCCATGGCCATCACCGTGGCGGAATCCAACCCACCGCTCAACAGAACTACCGCCTTCTTAGCCATTAGAGCATCTCCATCATTTTATGCGTTTGCGGAATCACCCGGACATTCGGCAGCACTGAAGTCACTTTATCCTGCCAGCGGAACAGCTGTTCGATGGTTGGAACGGCATCCGTTTTCTCGGCCTTCGTCATCGGCTGAATGACCACCAGCGTATCTTCGCCACCCGCTTTTTTAATGCCTTTCGCAGCGGTCATCAGTTCACCTTCATGTGTATTTGCAGAAAGTATCAACTTGACGAATACTTCAACGTCATACGTACGGCAGAGCTTAAGAAACTGCCAGTGGGCGGGGAACGTGGCTGGCTCCTCGGTCACACTTTCAAGCTTCACATCCATGGCCACCACATCAATCCACTCAATAATGGCCTTCAGTTCTTTCGGCAAATCCCCGGCGGTTTCCAGATAAATGCTGTGCCCTTCGCTTTTCAGTATCGGCAGCAGTTTCAAGAGGAAACGCGACTGCATCAGCGGCGCACCGCCGGTGATCGAGATTTGTTTGTTCTGGGTTTTGGCATCCACCTCACGGATCAGGTCTGCAACCTGCTCCACCGACATCGGGTTTTTAATCTGCTCAAATTCGCCGGAGCCCGGTTTTTTTTCGACAATGCAAGTTTCGGAAAGCTCGGTATTTGTATCGCAGTAGACGCATTTGCGATGACATGCGCAGAAGCGTACAAACAGATGGCGTTCACCCACATAGGGGCCTTCCCCCTGAATCGAACTGAATATTTCGGAAAGATATGTTTTCATAGCTCAGACAAAGTACCCGACCAAATCGGCAAACGAAGCAAATTGTGCATCCGGTTTATAGTCTGCGGCATGCCCGAAACCATATTCCACCAATGCACTGCGAACCCCCGCATTTTTCGCTACGGCCAGGTCGGTATGATGATCCCCCACCATCCATACCTTGGAAGATTCCGCTCCCGCGAGTTCCAGACATCGGAAAATTCCGTCCGGCGCCGGTTTCAGGTTCGGCACATCACCGCCGCCGATGATGACTGTAAACAGGGAATCCAGACCAAAATGTTTAAGAATGGCCCGGCTGGGATCGCCCGGTTTATTCGTGAGAACCGCCAGCGTATGGCCGGCCCCCGCCAACTCCTTTAACCCGGTTTCCACCCCTTCATATAAGGAGGTATGCACCGTTGAATGGGAAACATAGTATTCCTTATTAATAGCCAGCGCATCGTCTACATCCACATCCGCCCCCTGCAGCGAACGCTCCACCAGCTTTCGCACACCGTCACCGATGTAGCCGCTGACTGTCTCCAGAGAAAGGGGTTCGAGCCCGTACTGCTCACGCATATGATTAATCCCGGCGGTTAAATCCGCCCGCGAATCAATCAGGGTTCCATCGAGGTCAAAAATAATCAGTTGTGAATCCATATGATTTCCAATAGTTGGAGGTTAAAATGTCAGGACCGTCCAGAGGTCGATGGTCAGAAAATAACGATCGAAGGTCAGCGACTGTCTTCGACTTTTGACAGAGATACCGCCGTCTACCTCATCTCCGATAATTTCAGCAGTTCCGCCCACGAATGCACTGCGACATCGACCGGATAATTAACCGGTTGGCCATTATCCACAGCAATCACCTTGGATCCAGCCGACCGCGCCGCCTCAATTCCGATCAGCTGATCTTCAAACACCAGTGTTTTCATCGGGTCAACCTGAAGCTTCTGCACCGTCACCTGCACAATTTCCGGATCCGGTTTGCGCTTTTTCACATCACAAGCCGTTGTGATGCAGTCGAAATATTTAAACATGTTTGCCTCTTCCAAAGCAGGTTTCACAAAACTGAGCGGCGAGTTCGTGGCCAGCGCCATCGGCTTTTTCCCGTACCAAAACTCCAGAAATTCACGGGCTCCGGAAAACAGTTCTGCAATAAATATTTCCTGAACGCGCTCACGTTTTTCCGCCAAGACCGATTCTGGGTCAAGTTTCAGCCCATAGCGTTCATTCAGAGTTTCGGCAAACCAGGTGCTGTGCTTACTGAAAAATTCGTGGTGCTCATCCGGCTTCAGTGAATAACCGCTATGCGACAACACCGCATCCGAAAAGGCCTGCGCGTGATATTTCCCTGAATCGATAAGAGTCCCATCGAGATCAAAAATGAAAGCTTCATAATCCCACAGTTTCATTGCTGAGCATTTCCCTTGCTGTTTTAACCACATCACTTGTTTCAACCATCCGGATACTATCCAGATCCTGTTTTGAATAGTTCCGAACCGTGGAAGTTCGGAGCACCCGGTGTTGGTCGCCATACGGACCCACGCGCGTCGGGTCCGTCGGCCCGAAAATCGCCAGGCACGGCGTTCCCGTTGCCGAAGCCATATGCATCGGCCCGGAATCCACCGTCACAACCAGGTCCGCTTTCTGCAGCACCCCGCCCAGTTCGAGCAGGCTGGTCTTACCGCATAAATTCACCGCCGCGCCTTCAGGCAGTTTGTTTTCAATCTTTTCGCAGATTTCCGCATCGTCCGGCGCTCCCACCAAAATAATCTGGCACTCCAGCTGTTCCCCCAGTTCCACAAACCGTTTCCACGGCCAGTTTTTCGCTTCATGCCGGGAACACGGGGCAAAGACCACCACCGGCTTTTTTTCCAGACATTGGAAATCCACGTCCGGAAATTCTATTGGAAACTCAAGGGGCGCCGTCGGTTTTTCCAACCATTGGAGAACATCCAGATTTTCCTCCACCGCATGCCGGGTCTTATCTTTTTTCCCGACCACCGCCGTATAGAAAAAACGCGCCCCTTCGCGCTGAAACGACGGCCCGAGAATTTTCGCCCCTTTCCCGCGTTTCGCCATTCGGCAAATCAGTGCACTTTTCAGCAACCCCTGCAGGTCTACCACCAGATCGTAGGTTTCCTGCAGCAGTTCCGCCCGAAAACTTCCAAGGTTTGGAAGCAGCCCTTTCCGAGGAAACGGAATCACCTTCCGAACATCGGAAAAACATACGGCCAGCCCGGCATATTCAGCATTCACCACCCAGTCGACTTCTGCATCAAATGCCGTCTTCAGCAGATGCACCGTTGGCAACGCATGAAACAGATCCCCCAGCGAACTGGTTTTGACGATCAGAATATTCATGCTCACCAAATCAGTTTCAAACCGAGTTCTTCATATTCCGGAAATACCCGATCAGCTGAGACCAGGTAAAAATCATCGCTGATAGCCTGATGAATCAACATGCGATCGAAGGGATCTCCATGCTTTCGCGGGATGTTATGAAAACCGACTGCCGTTATAGGTGACAGCGCCATCAAATCCATTCCCATCTGCTTAATTTTTGCAATCAGCTCTTCGGGTTTTACCCCGGAGAGTTCAAGTTTTCCGAGCGCATGTTTCATAGAAATTTCCCAGAGCGATATCGCACTGATGAAACATTCATTTTCAGGATCCAGCAACGCCACTTTAGCTTTTGTGCTCAGCTTTGACGGCTCCATCAAGGCCCATAGCAAAACATGTGTATCCAGAAGTAACTTCATGAATTAAGAAAATCCTCATCAGACATCGCAAAATCATCATTAATTTTGTAGGAGGCAATTCCTTCCAGCACACCAAGAGTTACTGGCTGCTTGACGTATTTTTCATACGGAACAAGAACAGCAACTTTTTCCTTCTTCCGACCGTAGCATACCACAAACTCCTCGCCGTGCTTCACATCATTAAGCACCTCGGAAAAGTGTGTTTTAAAATCGCCTACCGCTAAAGTTTTCATTTGAACCTCCGACAACACCCTAGCACCAAACCCAATCCTGTCAAGTTGACAAGAATCTAATTAGGCCGCGCCGCAAAGCGTCAGAATGACGGCTTTCTGAGCGTGAAGCCGGTTTTCAGCTTCGTCGAAAACGATGGATTGCGGGCCGTCGATCACTTCGGCGGTTTGTTCGCAACCACGGATCGCCGGCAGGCAATTCATGAAAATGGCATCGGGCTTGGCGTGCGCCATCAGCTCGCTGTTCACCTGATACGGCATAAACTTGGCAATTCTTGCCGCTTCCTGATCTTTAGGAATGTGATAGCTCATCCACGAATCGGTATAGACCACGTCCGCATCTTTGATGGCCGCAACCGGATCGTCGGTCACAAACACCGAACCGCCGGAGGCCGCAGCAAATGTTTCGCAATCCGCCACCACATCCGCCCGCGGCGAAAAATCGGCCCCGGCCGGAGAGCCGACGCTCACGTGCATGCCCATCTTAGCTCCGCCGAACATCAGCGAGTGGGTCACATTGTTAAAGCCGTCGCCGAGATAGGCCAGCTTCAGGCCCGCGAGCGCGCCCTTCTTTTCTTCGATTGCCTGAAGGTCGGCCAGAATCTGGCACGGGTGGCTGTCGTCCGTCAGCGCATTGATGACCGGCACGGTGGCATATTCCGCCATTTCCAGCAGATCGGTATGTTTGAATAACCGCGCCATAATCACATCGACGAAGCGCGAGGCGGTCTTCACCGAATCGCTGATCGTCTCTTTACCGCTGCCCATCGGCGAGTTGCCGGTGTGGTAATAAATCGCGTGGCCGCCCATCTGAGCCATACCGGCCTCGAAGGAGAGGCGGGTCCGCAGACTCGGCTTTTCAAAAATCATCAGCAGCGTCTTCTGTTTCATCGCATCCTGATACTTAGCACGATTTTCTTTAACGTCTTTAGCCAGACTCAATACGTCCCGAATCTTCTCCGGGCTCCATTCTTTCAGTGAAATCAAATGTTCCATGTTATTTCCTCATCATACGTAGACCGTGCAGCGTGAAGAGTGAGCCGTGAAAAGCATCACGCCTCAATCGTCACGTTTCACGTTCCGGGTTTATAGTCATCGTAATATTGGTTGGCTTCATCCTGCCGGCCGAAGGTCGTCAGAATCAGGGCCGCCCGAATCCACATGCCGTTACGCATCTGCCGCCAGTAGACCGCGCGCGGATCGTTATCGATCTCCGTACTGATCTCCTGCCGGCGGGGTAGCGGATGCATGATAGCCGTCGTGTCCTTAATGATATCCATATGCTCCGCGCCAATGCGGAAGGAAGACGTATCGATGGTGCTGCTCTCGCCGGCCGCATCCCATTCATCCTGAATGCGCGTCATGTAGATGGCATCCGCAATCGGCATGATCGATGCAAAATCGTCCGTCACGACATACTTCGTGCCCGCAGCGTCCAGCAGATCCAGAATATCCTGCCCGATCTGAAGCGGCTCCGGCGCCACAAAATAGAGCGTCATATCTTTATAGAGCGTCAGCATCCACGCCAGAGAACGGACGGTCCGCCCGCGCTGCAGGTCGCCGACGAATACGACATGTTTTCCATCGATTCCGCCGATATCCTCAAAACTTCGTGCCAGCGTGTAAATATCCAGCAGCGCCTGCGTCGGATGCTGATCCGAGCCCGATCCGGCATTCAGCACCGGGACCTCACGGCCGGTGTGCGCCATCATCCAGGCCACACGCTCAGCAAAGCCGCCTTTCGGGTGACGCATAATAATCATATCCGCGTAGGAGCTGAAGGTCCGCACGGAGTCTTCCGGCGATTCGCCCTTCACCTCGCTCGACGTTGAACTGTCGCGTACGTCCATCGTATCAAGCCCGAGAATCTGGCAGGCCGCATTGTGCGACAAATAGGTGCGCGACGAAGGCTGCGCAAAATAGAGCATCGCCCGCTTATCGGACAACAGCGTTTTCAGGAAGTTGGCCCCTTCCCGGCGCTTATTAATGCGCTTAATCCGCGTGGCCAGCGTGCAGAGTTCTTCCAGTTTGGCGCGGGTGAACTGCTGCGCAATCAGCGTATGCGGAGGATCGCCCTGAAAATAGGCCCCTTTCTCCGTCAGTGGAAGGGCTTTGAACTCCTTCCACGAAATATCTCTCAGTTTTTTTTCTTCAGCCATAAATACCCCTCTCCGGAATCAATAGGTCTGCAATAATAGCGGGACCGAATATAAAGTCCACCCTTCCAATCCGGGTTTTATTTACCTAAGTTGCTTTCATGACAACTGAAGAGCAAAAAATGAGCACCCTCCGGGTAAACGGGGCGGTGCTTAAAAGCGTTTCATCAAAGAATCTACAGGTCACCGACGCCCCCATCAGCGCTCAGGCCCTGCTGTGCCTCGACCTTTTCCAAACCCTGGAAAAAAATATTCTCTGGATTGCCGCCGATGTCCGCGAAATGGAGCGCCTCAACGAATCGATCCATACTCTCACTGTGGGGCAGACTTTCCAGTCTGCCCAACCGCAAGACGGGCAGACTGGAAAGTCTGTCCCACAAGTCTACCTTTTCCAACCCATGGAAAAAGATCCGGCGGTTTTCGGCGAACACCTGAAGCTGGTTGAAATGCTACGGCAAAACGAGCCGTTCATCATCGTCACCTGCCCGCAGGCGATGGAGCAGGACGTACCGCTGGCCGAAGAATCAGAACAGGCCGTCCAAACGCTGACCGTCGGCAACGAGTATAAACTGCATGATTTGACAGAATGGATGTCGGACGCCGGCTATGAATTCGGCATCGAGGTCTACTCCCAGGGCGAGGCCGCCCTGCGCGGCGGGATTCTCGACTGCTGGCCGCCCGGTTCCCCCCGCCCCGTTCGCATCGAATTTTTCGGCGATGAAATTGATTCCATCCGCTTTTTCGACGATCAATCTCAATGCTCCATCGAAAAGACCGACTCCGTTCAGCTCCCGCAAATGGACTTCGGCTTCGCCGGAGAAGAAACCAGTCCATTAACGGCCCTGCTGCCCGAAAACACACTGATCGTTAACCCACAGGAAACAGTCACGTCTCAATCGTCACTCCTCACGACAGGCTTTAACTTTTACGACACCGGTCTCTTTGCCGTCTCCTACGACACCCACCCGAAAGAAGCCGAGCTGGCACGGCGGCGATTTGTCGATCAGCGCTGCGCCGATGCTTCCAATGATTGGAACGTGCATTTCTTTTTTGAAACCAAGGGAACGCTGAACCGCTTCCGCGAGCTCTACGAAGATCTTGAAGGGTTCCAATCTTTGGAACTCCACCACGGAGTGCTGCACGAAAGCGCGGCGGATCATACCCACAAAATTCTGATTCTGACCGAGTCCGACTTCTATGCCTATCACACCAACCGCAGCGCCCACGCCCGCTCCGCCAAGCGCTTCCACAAACAGCAGGACCGCGTCAGCGAAGCGGCCGATATTCAGCCAGGCGATTTTGTGGTGCATGTGGAGCACGGCGTTGGGAAATATCTCGGCATCGTCGAAACCACCTTCAGCGACCGCAGCATGGAAGTGCTGTCCATCGAATATGCCAAAGGCGAAAAGGTCTATCTTCCCGTCACGCAGGCGCATCTGCTGACCCGCTACAAAGGCATGGGCAAACATGCACCGAAACCGCACACACTTGGCGGACGGAAATGGAAAAATGACAAAGCGGGCGCAGAAGAAGCCGTACAGGATTTTGCTTCGCAGCTCCTGCAGACCCAGGCCGAGCGGCAGGCCAAGCGCGGCTATCGCTTTTCAAAAGACACCGCCATGCAGGCTGAATTCGAAGCGGCCTTCCCCTACACCGAAACACCCGATCAGCTCTCCTCGGCCGATGAGCTGAAACGCGACATGGAAAAACTGCGCCCGATGGACCGCCTGCTCTGCGGCGATGTCGGCTTCGGCAAAACCGAAGTGGCCATGCGGGCCGCATTCAAAGCAGTCATGGATGGGATGCAGGTGGCCGTGCTCGTACCGACCACCATCCTTGCGCAGCAGCACTACGACACCTTTGCCGAACGCATGGCAGCCTTCCCCATCCGCGTTGATATGGTCAGCCGTTTCCGCACCCGCGCGCAGCAGAACAACACCCTTTTCCAAACATTGGAAGGCGAAGTGGACATCCTGATCGGCACGCATCGAATTCTCTCGAAAGACGTGAATTTTAAAAACCTCGGGCTCGTCATCATCGACGAAGAACAGCGCTTCGGCGTCACCGCCAAAGAACATCTGAAAGAACTCCGAAAGCAGGTGGACCTGATCACGATGTCAGCCACGCCGATTCCACGGACGCTCTACATGAGCCTCACGGGCGTCCGCGATTTGAGCACCATCAAAACCGCCCCGCAGGAACGCCAGCCGGTCGACACCAATGTGATTCCCTATGACGAGGAAATCATTGCCGAAGCCATCCGTGCGGAACTGCACCGCAACGGACAGGTTTTTTATCTGCACAATCGCGTCAAAACCATCCACACGGTCGAAACCAAACTGATGGCCCTCATCCCGGAAGCCCGGATTGCGGTGGCGCATGGACAGATGAGCGAAACGGAACTTTCGCAGATCATGCACGCCTTTGTAGAGGGGCGATTCGATGTCCTGCTCTGCACTACGATTATTGAAAGCGGCGTGGACATTCCAAACTGCAATACGTTGATCGTCGAGAATGCGGAACGCTTCGGTCTTTCCGATCTCTATCAGTTGCGCGGCCGCGTGGGCCGTTCCAACCACAAAGCTTTTGCCTTCATGATGCTCTCGCCCGGCGGCGATATGATTGATGCCGCGCGCGACCGGATGAATGCGATCAAACGCTATACCGGCCTCGGCTCCGGATTCCGCCTGGCCCTGCGCGACCTGGAACTGCGTGGCGCGGGAAACATGCTGGGGGCCAAACAGAGCGGCCACATTTCCGCCGTCGGCTTCGATCTTTATTGCCAGCTGCTCAAACGCACCATCGCCATTATGCAGGGAAAAAAGCCGCCGCCGCTGATGGACGTGACGGTTAAAATTGATTTCCTCGACCTTTCTCCAAAGTCTGGAAATAAGAAAAACGGCGCATTCATTCCCTACGACTATATCGAGGACGAAAACCTGCGCCTGCGGCTCTACCAACGTATCTCTGCGCTGGCGACCAAACAGGAAATCACGTTGATGAAGCGGGAGATCAAAGATCGCTTCGGCCGACTTCCTCAACAGGTTCAACGCCTCATGCTGATTGCCGAGCTCCGAATTGTCGCGGCGGATCATGGCCTCAAATCAATCATTGTCCGCAACCAACAGGTGATGCTTTCCAAAGAGAAAAAGTATAAAACCTTCGGAGGGCGCCACCCGACTTTGAATTACGACACCACCACTGCAATGCTGAAAGAAATCATCCAGCTGGTTGCGGAATAACAGGTAGGGAAGCCTGTCCTCAGGCGTCCGCCCGTGCGCAGAGCCGTTCCACCGAGCGGCGGGGTGGGACACCCCGCCCTACCTTTTTCCCTCCTGCAAAAAATGCCTCCCGTGCAAAAGAATTCCTGTTTTTTGAATTGGGCAAAGATTCACTGATGAGCCATAGTTTGAGCGATTTCTAAACCATGAGGATATGCAATGAGTAAAACGGTAAATGTTAAAGGCGTTAAGTTCGGCGGAAAAAATCCATTGGCACTGATTGCCGGCCCCTGTGTAATTGAAAGCCGCGAAGGCTGCATGGCGATTGCCGACAAGCTGGTTAAGCTTTCCAAAAAACAAAACATCCCGTTTGTATTCAAAGCGTCCTACGACAAAGCCAACCGCACTTCGATTAATTCCTATCGCGGACCCGGCATTGAAAAGGGGCTCGAAATTCTCGCCGAGATTAAAGAAAAATATGACATTCCGGTTTTGACCGATGTCCACAGTGTGGAAGAAATCAAGATTGCCGCCAAGGTGGTCGACATCATTCAGCTTCCTGCCTTTATGATCCGCCAGACCGACTTTGTCGTCGCGGCCGGTGAAAGCGGTGCGGTGGTAAATGTTAAAAAAGCTCAGTTTGCAGCGCCGTGGGATATGGCGAATGTCGTGAAGAAAATAGAATCGACCGGCAACACCAACATTATGCTGACGGAACGCGGCGCCTCCTTTGGATACAACACGCTGGTCGCCGACATGCGCAGCCTGATCATTATGGGCGAAATGGGCTATCCGGTCATCTTCGATGCCACCCATTCCGTGCAGTCGCCCGGCGGTCAGGGCGACACCTCCGGCGGCGACGGTCGCTTTGCTCCGTATCTGGCCAAAGCCGCGGCAGCGGTCGGTGTGGACGGCATGTTTATTGAAACGCACCCGAATCCAGCCGAAGCGCTTTCCGACGGTCCGAACATGATCCCAACCAAGGATCTTTCCAGGCTCTGGAAAAAACTGGATGCCATCGATCAGATTAAATAGCCCGGTTTAGGAGCATGTCCGCCACGCGCTATCTGGTTCCCGCCGCACCGCATGAGGTGGAAATTGTTGAAAAGAAAAGCCGGTTTATTGCGGCGATCCAACGCGTCCAATCACCGGAAGACGCCAAAGCGTTTGCTGAACAGGTTCGTGCAGCCTATCCGGATGCGCGTCATCATTGCTGGGCCTACGTCGCTGGCGCGGCCGGCAGCACACACCCGTGCGGCATGAGCGATGACGGCGAACCGCATGGCACCGCCGGGCGGCCGATGCTGCAGATTCTCCAGAACTGCTGCATTGGCGAGATTATGGTGGTGGTTACCCGATATTTCGGCGGCATTAAACTCGGAACCGGCGGACTGGTCCGGGCCTATTCCGGAGCAGTTCAAGCCGCACTCGAAACATTGCCGACGGAAGAAGCGGTCGATAAGCTCACCATTAAACTGCAGGTTGGCTTTGAACACGAACAAGCGCTTCGTCATCAGCTGGACCTGCTTAACCTTCCAATCCAGCATGTTAAATATGGAAGCGGCGTCTCGATTTCAACCGAAATCCCGATGGATCAACTGGATGACGCCTTAAACCAACTCAATGGAGCATTGCCCCACGGAGCAATGCAGCTGACTAAAGGCTGAGTAACTTTAGTGGGATCAGGTCAATGTCAGCTCTACAATTAGAAACATTACTAATAATTCGAGATCTTATCGGCCATTTTTTCAAGTTGATATCGTTCTGACAGTTTTTTGTAATGATCTTCACTAAGAGGAATTTTGGGTTCTCCTAAATCCCAAGTAGAAGCATTCTCCTCTAACCATTTGATGCATTTCATTAATTCTTCTGTTTGTTCATAGGCACATTGCTCTTCGTTAAGCCCAAACGTAGGGATGCCACTTGATATTAATACTTCTAAGTTCATGCCCCACCCAGGACTTACATTATTTTTTTCCTTTAATGCCTTTTGCCGCGCACAAAAACTCGACATCGATGATATTTTTTTAAAGGCGGTCTCAACAGGATGCCAATAGTAAAGGGGGTCATATTTGAATTTTCCATTGTCTAAGAGGTAAATATAACCGGTTATGTCGCGGGGTGTGGTTTCAATCGTTTTACCTCCATTTGTACTTTCGTACGACTCGAATTTAACCAGAACAAGAACAGATGAATCATCCATGTCTTTAACCTTCACTTGATTCACATGTGACGGCGGGTACCACTTTGAAATATCATGCTGCGATTTGATATCGAAAAGACCCCGCAAAGCGCTATTGTTTTTATTTTTAAGACATTCCTCATACTCATCTACAATCCGTCTTAATTCTTGTTTGGATTTTGAGGCATCTGGTTTCGGCGCGGACTGTGCGAGCTTACCGGCATATACCTGATCCTCCTTCGCTAGGTATGACAGGGAAACCGTAATCGTCTTACCATCCGCTTTTTTCAGCACTATTTTTCCCATTACATGGCGGATATACTCGGCCTCAATCGTTTTCCCGGTAGAGCTAGTCCAGACTCGCATAGCAGACTGCGCATGTGTCGCGGTTAAAAAGGATGCTAAT
Organism: Pontiellaceae bacterium B1224; assembly: GCA_029432815.1. Classification (GTDB taxonomy): domain Bacteria; phylum Verrucomicrobiota; class Kiritimatiellia; order Kiritimatiellales; family Pontiellaceae; genus Pontiella. Next base: position 75,673 of record JAROBA010000025.1, read on the forward strand.
AAAATGATTATAAGAAAACGAGTTACCATTTTTATTGATCCTTATTTTGTTTTCCAACAATCATCATAGGGTTCAGACGATGACTGATTGCTACCGCATTTCTCCCTTACAGACTCAACAGTTCCTGCACGTCTTCCCAGGTCAGTTTCTGCATGACCTGCTCGTCGGTGGTGAGGGTGGAGTCGATGATGCCTTTTTTGTGCTGTTGCATGGCAACCACTTTTTCTTCGACGGTGCCTTTGGTGATAAGTTTGACGGAATAGACGGTGCGTTTCTGACCGATACGGTGCGCGCGGTCGGTCGCCTGATCTTCCACGGCCGGATTCCACCACGGGTCGAAGTGGATGACCATGTCGGCACCGGTTAGGTTGAGGCCGGTTCCACCGGCTTTCAAGCTCATGAGGAATACCGGAATGGTGTGGTCTTTATTAAATTTACGGACCACATCCTGACGATCTTTGGTGCTGCCATCCAGATAGGTATATTTAATGCCGCGCTCATTCATTTCGTCTTTAAGAATGGCGAGCATACTGGTGAACTGGCTGAAGACCAGAACACGGTGTTTACTGTCGATGGCTTCGTTGAGCAACTCAAAGAACAATTCCATTTTTGCTGACGGGTGCTTGCTCTTCACGCCATCGAGTTTCAACAGATCGATATGGTTGCAAGTCTGGCGCAGACGCAGCAGCGTTTTGAGAATTTCCATCCGGCTCTTGTTGAAGCCTTCTTTCTCAACCATTTCGCTGATCTTGGTTTTTGAATCTTCGAGCAGCTGTTTGTATACCTTGTGCTGATCCTGTGTGAGTTTACACGGAGCAATACGCTCAATTTTTGCAGGGAGGTCTTTGGCCACATGTTTCTTCAGGCGACGCAACAGGAACGGATGCAGTTTGCGGCGCAGTTTGAACTGGGCATTTTCACCCTCTTCCCCCCCGTTCAGGATGGGAAGTTCGTAGTATTCGCGGAACGCTTTGTGGTCCCCGAGATAGCCGGGCATTAGATAGTCCATGATCGACCAGAGGTCGGTAACCCCGTTTTCAATCGGCGTTCCGGTGAGCACGAGCTTGTGGTCGGCTTTCAGCTTTTTCGCGGCCAGCGCATTCTGAGTGGCACGGTTTTTTATATGCTGCGCCTCATCCAGAATTGCGATGGAATAGGTGTATTCGAGGTGCTTCTCAATGTCGCGGCGCATCAGGGCATAGGACGTAATGACCAGATCGACCTTTTCAATTTTTTTCCACTTACGGTGCCGATCGGTTCCATGGAGAATGAGCGATTTTAAATTGGGCGTAAACTTGGCCGCCTCTTCTTTCCAGTTTTCAACGAGACTGGTGGGGCAGATGATCAGAGCCGGTTTCCCTTGGTGATGAGAATCCGAACGGCCCAGCTGAATCCAGGCAAGAGTCTGCAGGGTTTTTCCCAGCCCCATTTCGTCGGCCAGAATCCCGCAGAAACCCCGGTTTTCCAGAAAGCGCAGCCAGTTGACGCCATCCTGCTGATAGGAACGAAGGGTGGCCTTAAGCTTCGGATGCAGCTCCACATCCTGCACCGATTCCTGTTCGTTCTGCTGTTTTGCACGCTCCATCCAGTTAGGCGTGGCCTCAATAGCAATGCCGTCCAGGGCACTCAGCGAGGCTTCAACATAGCTGCCATAAATTCCGCTCATGCGGAACGAACTTGGTTTTTGACCGGTCCCGACCGCGCAATCTTCGAATACTTCGCGGGCCTGCATGATGGCATCGCCATCGAGCAGAATGGTTCTGCCGTTGCGCTCGATGAAAGAGTCGCCCTTCATCAACGCACGCTGAATATCCCGTTCCGAAATACTGCCGGTGCCTACATCATATTCATAACTGACGTCAAAATAGTCGCCCATTTCGGACTCGTCCACATGTACAATCGGAGTCACATAGTCAGCTTTTTCGGCAAAGGGTTTAACGCGCCCTTCCAGCTCAACCTGCCAGCCGAAACGCCGTACCTGCGGGACTCCGGTGCCGAGGAAGTTTAATACTTCGCGCGGGCCGACAATATTTTTGAGGGTATCTCCGGCGCGACCGTCGAAACCGACCACCTGCAGCCGCTCGACGGCTTTCTTTTCCGCCGCCATGTTGCGGATACGATATTTCAGCAGGTCGCGCGGATCCGGAATGGCAAAGTTACCGCGCATGTCGGCTCGACCGGCCACCAGCTCAACGGCATCGTTATAGCGGGCATAAAGCGTGGCGGCCAATGAGGCCGGGCTGCCTTTCACGACCAGACGGAAGGTCGGTTTGGCCGGTTTCATAAAGAACAGGTCGGGAGTAATATCGGTGCGAACGGCAGCAACCTTTTCGATCTGTGCCAGCTCGGTCATTAAAAATGAGGGAACACTTTCACGCGGAATGAGCATTTCGCCGGAATAAATTTCCTGCATCGGTTTCGGCAAAATGCTACTGAGCGGCCAGAATTCACCCGCACTGAAAATCCAGCCGGTATTCACTCCGATAATGTAAACAGGGAAGAGATCGCTCTTATCATCTGGAAGTTCCGTATCCACATGGAGGATCAGCTCCCCGTTATCGCGGTCCATATCCATCTCGACCACAGAATCGAGCATGCTGTTGTTCACCGGACAGCCTTTTTTCTGAGTACGAACCCCGATGGACTTTCCGTGATGCAACCGAAGGATATTAATCAGATCAAAAACAGAGATCTCAATCTCACTCTTAATGGCCCCGCCACAGATGTCCTCGAGCAGATAGAGCAGGTTTTCATCACGACGTGGAAACGAAAACGGAATATCGGTCGGAACATCAGCCGCTGCTTTTCGGTTTCGTTCGTATTCTACCGAAACATGGATCTTTGTTTTTTCAGCTTTAAGCTGTTCCGACCAATCGCGCGCCAGTTCGATGAGCAGATGCGCTTTAACCGCATTCGGAGCATCCTTCCTGACCCGCTGAATTCGCGTACCCTCGGCCGCTTTGGCAATTCGGTCGATTCTTCTCTTTTCCGCATTCGCCTGTTTTTTGCGGGCCGGATCGGAGTGCTGCTTAATCACCTCCAGCCCCATGGCCACCAGATGCGAGCAGATTAGGCCGCGCTCCTGATTATCGCGGCACGGACAATGATTTTCCACCAGCCCGTTTTTCAGGATCTCAAATTTGCTGCGCATGCCGCGCGGCCCCAGGTTGAGCTGCCCCGTTATATAGGGGTGTTCATAGGAAACCTTTTCAACTACGCCGCGCTCGAACAACGCCTTTCCATCGCGGAAGGCGCGCCAGCCAGCCCAGTCTTTTAGTTTTTTCTCATTATATGGTAGTGAATCAGGCATTAGGGTCGCTTCTTTAAATCTCTGGGAAATAAGCTCCATTCTCGCCACTTCAGAAGATAAATCGATACAAATTTCTGCTTTTTATGCTCACAAAACGCTAACGATTCTTTTTCCGAGGATCGAAATTCAACATTTTCTTCCGAAATCGGCTCAAAACAGGTATTGACGCAAGCGGTGCCCCGGAACATTATGCGCGCCTTCAAAACGAGGAAACTCCATGCAACGGATCATGAAAAAATCGAAAATACACACGGCCACCATCACCGGGTTGCAGTTGTATTATGAAGGCAGTGTGACCATCGACCGCGATTTGATGGATGCAGCCGACATGCTTCCGGGCGAGCAGGTTCAGATCGTCAACCTGAATAACGGGCAGCGCTTCATCACCTATACCATCACAGGCGAACGAGGCTCGGGAGCCATTGAGCTGAATGGCCCGGCCGCCCGTCTGGCGGCCGTCGGCGATAAAATCATCATCATTTCCTACGGAAATTATGAAGATGCAGAAGCCAAAGTGCTTGAGCCGATCGTGGTATTTGTGGACGAACAAAATCGTCGCGTTCAGAAATGAGCGACTACCTTTACCAAAAGACGCAGCAATATTTCGGGCAGCTGGCATCCGGCGCGGAATCCTGCGGCGAAGCAGAACTCCGGGAACTGGGTGCCACCCGTATCAATAAGGGCTATCTCGGGTTTTATTTCTGTGCCGATTCCAAAACGATCTACAACATTGTTTACAAAACCCGGATCTTTTCGCGTATTCTCGCGCCGTTGATTGCATTCGATTGCCACTCTGATAAATATCTCTACAAAACCGCCCAGAACATCGACTGGACGGATTTTCTCACGCTCACCAAAACCTTTGCCATTACCTCCAATGTGGCCGACAGCAACATTCGAAACTCGCAATACGCCGGTCAGATTCTGAAAGATGCCATCGTGGACCAGTTTCGCGACCGAACCACCGAGCGGCCCAATGTCGACACCCGTTTCCCCGACCTGCAGCTCAATCTCTATATGCATGAAAACAAGGCACGGATCAGCGTGGATCTTGGCGGGGGCTCGTTGCACAAACGAGGCTACCGGACCGAATCCGTTGAAGCCCCCATGCAGGAAACGCTGGCAGCCACCATCATCCGCATGTCCGGCTGGAACGGCGAACGCCCGCTCTACGACCCCTTCTGCGGCTCCGGCACCCTGCTCTGTGAAGCGTTCATGAAACAGGGCAATGTTCCCGCCGCCTATCTGCGCCAAAAATTTGGATTCCTGCGGCTGCCCGATTTCGATGCCACAGTCTGGAACCAGATTAAAACCAAGGCAAACAACGAAACGGTTGAAATCCCCGACGGCCTGATTGCCGGAAGCGACCTCAGCGCCGAGGCTGTTAAAGCGGTGCGAGCCAACCGCAACGAACTTCCAGAGCTTGGAACCATCAAGGTCCGGCGCTCCGACTTCCAATCATTGGAAGGATTCAGCAACACGACAATCGTCACCAACCCGCCCTACGGGATCCGGTTGGGCAACACCGCTGAAGTGGCAGGCCTGCTCAAAGAGTTCGGCGATTTTCTTAAACAGAAATGCACCGGTTCCACCGCCTTCATCTACTATGGCGACAAAACGCTCGTGAAAAAACTCGGACTCAAACCCGAGTGGAAAAACCCGCTCCGCGCCGGCGGCCTCGATGGCATGCTTTGCAAATATGAGCTTTATTAATCCTTAAACTGCGCATTAATTTTCAATTTTAAGAAATTATGAACGGTTACAAGGCTTCTGTTTTGCATATTTCCGATTACACCTTTATTTGCCAGCCCTGCTCCCATTGCTCTGAAAAAAGAAGTTAAGTCTTCATTTCTCAACATTTACAGCGGATTTGAGTTCACCGTTATTGATGAACTAAATCGCTTCCCTGTTTCTTCGTTATAATTTCACCTCTCAATCCACTCATGGCATGGGTCATGCTTTTCTATCTGCACCACAAAACCATGAATCGTGATTTTATGAGCAATTTTTCAAAACAAACACATAAGTCCTCGCAATCAGGGCGTGGAAATTCTGTATTTCCTGATTCAAAAGGGAATTCGGTTTCGAGCTCGTTGGTCCAGCATTCTTGCCGGCCTGCGAATACACAAAAGGCCGCGTTTACCTTAATCGAGGTTCTGATAGCCATGTTTGTTTCCGTCATGGCGGTATCATCAACCTATCTGCTGCTCACCTATTCCCGGGATATTTTACGCTCCTCTTCCAACCGAATCGATGCACTGAACAACACGCGCGGAGCCATTGAGCATTTGCGGACGCTGGAATTTGATTCCGATGAACTTAAAACAGGAACCCACTCACTGACCCTGGAGAACGGACAGACCTTCAGCTACAATGTCGCAGTCTACGAAAGCGAAGATGACCTTAAACAGATCACTGTGCAGTCCGATTGGACAAGTGAGGTCTCCGATTCCGTTCGACAGGTCGAATTAGTCAGTATTATTTCAGCTCCATTACATACGGAATAAGTTTCTACGATGACATCAACATCTCAATCTAAACGGGGTTTTACCCTGACAGAAGTAATGGTTGCCCTATTTATCGGCATGATGGCCATGGCGGGATTCCTGACCGTGTTCATTTCTTTCCTAAGCTCGTCCGAAGCAGCAACCGTTTGGAGAGATGCGGACTACAACGCCAGCATGGCACTCGAGCGTATGGCGCGGGGAACCGATGCAACAACAGGCCTGCGCCAGTTTCACCTGGCAGACATTATTGTGGTTTCAGACGGCGGAGATTGGACGATTACCGACGACCAAACGGCGGAAGGTTTTACCTATTCAACAGCCGATCAAACGATTTCTGATTTAGCGGGAAATATCTTTATAAACAATGTGGTAGACTCCTCGATTTCATTCTCCCAAAATCGACTGACGCTATCGGTAGCCATTTCATCCCGCGAGGGGAAATATGAAACCACGCGGGAATTCAACACCACGATTCAACCCCGGAACTAAAGGATATCCCATGACTCATCTTACGTGTTCGGAAAAAGTTTCTGCCAAAAATGGTTCCATACTTCTCACCATATTGATTGTGATGTTCATCCTCTCCATGACACTGGGAAGCTTACTGACGCTTACCTCTCAATATTTTTATTCAACACAGGATAAAATTGATTCCGAGCAGGCTTTTTATCTCGCCGAAGCGGGACTTGAAGCCGCCACCATTTATGTGGTGGATCAAGGTTCACTGCTGCCAAGTTCGCATTCGGACAGCGGGACGGTTGGGAACGGCACATTCAGCTATGTCATTACAAAAAATGGTTTTGACAAATGTGACATCGTTTCCACGGGGGAAGTGAACGGAAAAAAAAGGGCCGTTACGCTCATAGGCGTCCGCAGTTCTACCTACGCTAAATTTGCCTTCTGGGCGAAAGATAATGGCAGTATCTACTTTAAAGACGGCGAGACATTTTTCGGTCATATTCACACCGACAGCAAGCCTTGGTTTTCTGGAGATCCTGAATTTAATGGTGTATTCACAACAAAAGCAAACGGGTATGAGGGGAGTATTAGCGACGTAGAATTCAAGAAAGGATTCAAAACAAATACAGATATGGGAAGTATGGCGGATGTCGATTTTTCGGCGTTGAAAACTTTCGCAGAGGATTATCCATCTGAAGCACTTCTCCTCACCGGCGAAACCTCAATTGAATTCAATGGCACACAGATGCTGATCACCAATGCGGATAAAGAATGGGAAAAAGAACCCGTAGCCATGAGTTCCGAACAGATGGTTTATATTCAGGAGGGAACGGTCACATCAATGAAGCCCAATGGATATAAATACGTTGGTGATTATAAAGGTGATTACAGAAAAAAAGATGGTAAATATTATTATGTAGGATTTGGCACTTATAAAGGAAGGTACATAGAAAAATTCGAAGAAGTTACTGAAACATCTCCAGGGGCTCTATCAATCGACGGAGGAACCCTTGATGGGCGCGTTACCATAGTGACAGAAGAGGATATATATATTAACGACCACATAGAATACAGCATCAATCCACTCGATGAAGATGCTGTTGCCACAGCCATCGCCGATGCCAAAGCCGAAGCTGAAGCGAATGGAGAAAAGTTTGATAAAAACGCAGTCGTAAACGACGCTTTGGGGCTCATCAGCGGGGACGATGTGATCATCAGTGGCTCTGCCCCCGACGACATTACGATCCAGGCAACCATCATGGCCACCGGTGCAAAAAGTTCGAGCGAAGGCAGCTTTTATGTCGACAACTACTCCTCGTACGATCCGAGAGGATTCATCAACCTTCTTGGCGGTATTGTTCAGGAAGAACGAGGCCCGGTTGGATCTTTCAGCACAAAAACGGGAAAAACCTCGAGCAGCTACGACAAAAACTATGTATTTGACACGCGTTTTGAGAGCACCCCACCACCCTATTTCCCCCCGCTCCAAAGCGGACTCACTTATGAACTCTGGCAGGAAACCACGCCAAACTAATGACTCCATCCGACAAAACTCTTCTGGGAATTTGCATACTCAGCCTTTCAATCGGCTTCGTACAGCACGGCTGTTCTAAAAGGAAAATTGCTCTTCTTTCAGAAAATTCAGCATCTGAACAACCCGGTTTAGAAAACTCCGATACATCATCCACGGGAAAAACAGCAACAAAATGGACGAACGGAGATCTGAAGCCTTATATCGAATATACCCATGTAGTAAAAACCGATTCCCCAAAAGACACCTCGCTGAGTTTAAATCAGCAGAGACGTGCAGCAATTCGTGAAAGAAATGAAAAACTGCATTCACAACAACCGGTCCCTCCGTCCGAGGGTTTTGACTATTTTGCTGCCCGGGAAGGGTACAAAGATATGTTATTCAGCAGCTCTTTCAATGGTGGGTCAAATACGTTGAGTGAGGCTGAAAAATGGGAATTGATTGAATCCGAAAATCTCCCCTGGTAAAAGTCCGCTTATTTTATCCCTCGAATTCCTGAGTCTATACCCCGTCAGAAAATCCGGAAAAAACTGATTCCTTCATTCCTGCGCTTGACTCGATTCGCTAATCTGCACAGAATGGTTCGGCAAAAGGATGCAAAATATGAGCCGGAATACATACATCGCAGATTTCATGAAAACCTTCCCTTTTGAGGGATTAACCTTCGACGACGTTTCGCTGATTACCCAATATGCTGACTTCCTGCCGGGCGACACGGATATCTCTTCAAAGCTGACCCGGAACGTCGGCGTTAAAATTCCTTTTCTATCGGCGGCTATGGACACGGTAACCGAAGGTCGCATGGCTATTTCGATGGCTATGATGGGCGGAATCGGTGTAATTCACAAAAATCTGGAGCCGGAAATTCAGGCCCTGCAGGTCAGCCGCGTTAAGCATCACCTGAATGGTCTCATCACCGACCCTATCACCTTCAACGTGAACGACACGCTCGAAACCATCGCCATTCGACGCGCGGAAAAAGGCTACAGCTTCAGCGGATTTCCGATTCTGGACGACGACGGCAAACTGGTCGGCATCCTGACCTCGAAAGACATTCGCTTCTCCCGCTCAAAAAGAGCACCTGTCACCGACATCATGACCACCAACATTATTACGGCGAAACCGGACACCAATTTGCGACAAGCCTATGATCTCATGCAACAGCATAAAATGGGTAAGCTTCCCCTGTTGGATGAAAAGGGCAAACTGGTTGGCCTTTATTCCTATGCCGACGTACGCCGCCTGATCGAAAACGAAGAGCCGCTCTTTAACCGCGACGAAAAACACCGCCTGCGCGTTGCCGCCGGCGTTGGTCCCGGCGACTACGAACGTGCTGAAGTACTCGCGGAAAACGAAGTTGATGTTCTCGTCGTCGACACCGCTCACGGCCACTCGAAAGGCGTGATCGACATGGTCGCCTGGGTGAAAAATAAATTCCCGGAAATCGATGTCATTGGTGGAAACATTGCCACCGGCGAAGCTGCTCTCGCCCTGCGCGATGCCGGAGCCGATGCTGTGAAAGTAGGCATTGGCCCGGGTTCCATCTGCACCACCCGCGTCGTAGCCGGAGTGGGCATCCCCCAAATTTCAGCCATCCACTCTGCCGCGAGCGCCCTTAAAGGTGAAATTCCTGTGATTGCCGACGGCGGCATCCGTAACTCGGGTGATATTGCCAAGGCACTCGTTGCCGGGGCCGACACCGTCATGATGGGTTCCGTGCTCGCGGGCACGGAAGAATCGCCCGGCGAAAAGATTATTTACGAAGGCCGACAATTTGTCATCTACCGCGGCATGGGCTCGCTCGACGCCATGAAATCGCGCGAAGGCAGCCGCCAGCGTTATGGACTCTCCGACGACGACGATCTCGTCCCGCAAGGTATAGAAGGCATGGTTCCCTATTCCGGCACCGTGAGCAAAGTGATGAAACAATATTGCGGCGGCCTGCAAGCCAGCCTCGGCTACTGCGGCACAAAAAATATCCAGGCCCTCAAGGAACGCGGCCAGTTTGTCCGCGTTTCCGGCGCCGGTGCAGTGGAAGCCCACGCCCACGACATCAAGATCACTAAAGAAGCACCGAACTACAGAAGGTAAGAGTGATGCGTGAAACGTGAGGCGTGATCCACCATGCTTCACGACTCAATCGTCACGAATCACGCATGAAAACTGCCCTTGTTCAAATGAATCCGACGGTCGGTGCGCTGAAAAGCAATGCCGATCTGATCGTTTCCAATGCCTGGAAGGCCTTCAACGAAGGGGCCCGCCTGATCATCTTTCCGGAACTGGCCATCGCCGGCTATCCGCCGGAAGATCTGATTCTCAAAGATCACTTTTGCGGCGACTGTGAAAAAGAGTTCCAACGTCTGGAAAACGAATTGCCTCCTGAAGCCTTCGTGGTGGTGGGAACCCCAACTTCCAAAGCCGGTAAAAAATTTAACAGCGCGCTCATTTTCCAAGGATCGGAACTCGTTGGCGAGTATCACAAGATGCTGTTACCGAACTATGGAGTCTTCGACGAAAAACGCCTGTTTGAGGCCGGGACCGAACCGCTTATTTTCGATATCGACGGAAAAACCGCCGCCGTCCACATCTGCGAAGATTCCTGGGCCCCGGACGGCGTGGCCGTCCAATCATTGGAAGACCGGAACATCGATCTACTCATCAATTTATCCGCCTCCCCGTATCATCGTGGAAAACTGCTCAACGACCGGATCGATGTACTGGCCCGGACTGCCCGAAAACTAAAAACCACCCTGCTCTACTGCAATATCGTTGGGGGCCAGGACGAACTGGTCTTCGACGGAGCCAGCATGGTTTTTGCACCCGACGGAACCCGCATCGCCCGGGCCAAGCAGTTTGAAGAAGATATCCTCTACTTCGATGGGCAGACCGGAAAGTCTGCCCCACATGTGGAGCAGACTTTCCAGTCTGCTCAGCCGCCTCGCAAAGAGCAACCCCTCCCCGATTTGGACGAGGTCTACGAAGCGCTGAAACTCGGCCTGAAAGACTACGTCAACAAAATCGGTTTCAAGCGCGTGGTTGTTGCCCTCTCCGGCGGCATCGACTCGGCACTCGTTCTCGCCATCGCAGTCGATGCTTTAGGAAAGGACCGGGTCGCGGCCATCACCATGCCGTCTCAATACTCCTCGTCCGGGACGTTGGGCGATTCCCACGAAATGGCAAAGATGCTGGACATTGAATTCCATGAGATTCCGATTAAAGGACTCTACGACCAGTTTGAAGGCGAACTTTCCAAGGTTTGGGGAAAAGAAAAAGAGCCCGGTCTGGCAGAAGAAAACCTGCAGGCCCGCATCCGCGGCAACCTGATTATGGCCCTCTCCAACGAATATGGCTGGCTGGTTCTCACCACCGGTAATAAAAGTGAAATGGCTATGGGCTACTGCACCATCTACGGCGACATGGCCGGTGGTTTCGCCGTCATCAAAGACGTCCCGAAAACGCTCGTGTTCGATCTCTGCCGCTGGCGGAACGAGCTAAGCCTCGTCATGCCGCCGAGTATTATCGAGCGCCCGCCTTCCGCCGAGTTGCGCGCCGACCAGAAAGATTCCGACTCGCTGCCTCCCTACGAAGTGCTCGACCCGATTCTGGCAGACTATGTTGAAAATGACATGGGCATTGATGGCTTAATCGCCAAGGGCTATGACGAAGCCATCGTCCGCCGCGTGGTCAATGCCGTCGAGCTGAGCGAATACAAACGTCGCCAGTCCCCGCCCGGCGTAAAAATCACCCCGAAGTCATTCGACCGCGACCGCCGCATTCCCATTGTGAATCGGTATCGAAATTAAATGACAGGAAATCGCTTTTTAAGGCGACTTAGACACTCGCCCCCAAGAAGCCCTTTAACACCAATTACCAAAACGTTCTGAGCTAAACTGCTTAGATATTCCTCGCAGAGGCGCTGAGCTCGCAGAGCACCGCTTGGACTGGCATTAAAATATCCTTCGCGTCCTCTGCGCCTCTGCGAGAGAAATAATTTATACCGCTATCCGAGTGTCACGAATTCCTGAATTCACGGACCCACCCTTTTGGAAAACTCGCATCGCGTGGCGACCGTGCACACGTTTTCCGCTTAGTTTTCAGGGATACTTAAATCCGAGGACCCTTTTTCTGACGAAATAATAGATGCTATGTGGGGGTTTACATCGGCCTTATAATCCTTTGATACACAACTAACAAAGGAGGCATGAATGACGACTACCCCGCATAGC